>CAMUPC010000006.1 GCA_947090545.1 uncultured Eubacterium sp.
GAGCTTCTTAACCTTCTGGAACGGACGCAGCCAGGGCGTGCCAATCCCCTCTCCCAGCGTCCTCCTTCCACAATAATGCACCCCTTACCACCCCCTCCCGTTCTCATTCACCCAAATCAGCCCCCAATACTACTCCTCTTTCTGCAACGCAATATTAATCCCCTCAGAAACAGTAAAGCTCAGCCTCTTCACCGCCTCATCCACATCCTTGGGCGTAACAAACAGCGTATTAAGCTGCGGCGTCAAAAGCTCCCTGACAAGCTCATATTTTTCCATCATATCAAGCTGTTTATAAGAACTTCCAATCTGCCGAAGCTGCTCCGCCTGGCTCATAGCATCGAGCAAGTTATTCATCGTATCGATCACGATTGTCGCTGCGTCCACCACCGTCGGAATCCCGATTGCAATCACTGGAATCCCAATACTCTCTTCGTTGAGCGCATGTCTGTGGTTGCCGACGCCGGAGCCTGGATTGATTCCTGTATCTGTAACCTGGATCGTACGGTTTAAGCGCCTGGTGCTGCGTGCCGCAAGCGCATCGACCGCAATAATGACATCCGGCTTTGTCTCTTTTGTAATGCCCCGCACAATCTCCATCGATTCCATCCCGGTCTGTGCCATGACGCCAGGCACAATGCTGCTGACCGGCTTATGGCAGCGGTCGCCGATCACATATTTGCCGAACTCCTTAATAATGTGCCTTGTCACGCACAGATTGTCCACGACCCTTGGGCCCAGCGAATCCGGGGTTACCGCACGGTTCCCAAGCCCTACCACAAGCGTTGTAAACTCGCCATCCTTTGGGAGCAGCCGCTTTAAAACTCGGGAAAGCTGCACGGAGATTTCCCTGTGGTATCCCTCGTCCTCTTCGATCATGTTCGGCGCTTCCAGCGTCACATAGCTCCCCTTTGGCTTGCCCATCGCCTTGGCGCCGTTTTCCGTCTCGATTACGACGCTGCTGATCTGGATATCCGGCGTCGCCTGCTCCTCTGTAAGCCGCACGCCCTTGATCTCTACGTTGTCCTCTTCAAATTTTTCCCGCGCCTCCAGCGCCAGGTCTGTCCGTACCTGATACATGTTCATACCCTCACTCGTTTTAAGATTAAAATAGATAATCTAAGTTTTTACAAAAAATCTCATTTTATGTATTGACAGACCATTTCAATTATTCTATTATTAATGAGTGTGTTCGTTAGTTTGTCCGTGTCCGCATAACGAACGCCATACATGTATAAAACGATTACATTGCAGGCGGCGGACCAGCCCGTTTGCGAAACGATATGATTACAGATGGAGGTGTTTCAGTTGGCTAATATTAAATCAGCAAAGAAAAGAATTCTGGTAGCAGAAAAAAGAGCAGCAAGAAATAAATCAATCCGCTCTAAAGTAAAGACCGCAGTGAAAAAAGTAGACGCTGCAATCGCTGCAAACGATAAGGCAGCGGCACAGGCTGCATTAAAAGGCGCAACCAGCGAGCTTGCAAAGGCTGTTACGAAGGGTGTTTATCACAAAAATACTTCTTCCAGAAAGATTTCAAGATTAAACCACGCTGTCAGCAAAATGTCTTAATTACACCTGCTCTGACAGCTTCTATGATAAACCAAACGCGTAAACCACTGATCCCCTCTAATCAGTGGTTTTTCTTTTTCATACCGTTGGTTTCGCCTGGAAAACAAAAAAACGATGCGCGGACAGATCCGCAAAGGAGAAACGATTGAAAACCATTGACGAACATATCCGCACCGGACAATTCAAAAACATCTACCTGCTGTACGGACAGGAAAACTATTTAAAGCAGCAGTACAAAAACAAACTCAAGCAGGCGCTTTTGGCGCCAGACGATACGATGAACACGGCGTCCTTTGAAGGCTCCAAAATCAACCCCCTTGCCGTGATTGACTTAGCAGAGACGATGCCTTTTTTAGCCGAACACCGCCTGATCCTGATTGATGACAGCGGCTTTTTCAAATCCGGCTGCGACCCTCTTGCCAGCTACCTGCCCAACGTACCGGATACCACAATTTTAATCTTTACCGAAAACGAAGTCGACAAGCGCAGCAAAATGTACAAAGCGGCAAGCAAAGCCGGGCACGCGGCAGAATTTGGCGAACAAAAAGAACCGCTGCTTACCCGCTGGATCTTAAGCCGCCTGAAAAAAGAAAACAAAAAAATCACACAGTCCGTCCTGACGCTGTTCCTCACCAAAACCGGAACGGACATGTGCAATATCGATAAAGAGCTGGAAAAACTGCTTTGCTATACGCTGGAAAAAGAAGTGATCGAAGCTGCCGACGTCGAAGCCATCTGCACCGAACAGGTCTCCAACCAGATCTTTGAGATGGTAAACGCGATCGGAAAACGCGAGCAAAAACGCGCCCTGTCGCTCTATTACGACTTACTGGCGCTCAAAGAAGCGCCAATGCGCATTTTGTACCTAATCAACCGCCAGTTCCGCATCCTGCTCGACTTAACCTCGATGCAAAAAGCCGGGCTGGACGCCAAAACGATGGCGTCAAAGTCAGGTATCCCGCCGTTTGCAGTCAAACGCTCCTTAGAACAGGCATCCCGTTTTTCCCAAAAGGAGCTGGTGCAGGCGCTGGAGGACGGCGCCGCGCTGGAAACTGACAGCAAGAGCGGGCGGATGATTGACCAGATGGCGGTAGAGATGCTGATTGTGCGGTATGCAGGGAAACCATTGTAAAAAACACACCCGTTGCAGCTTTTTCAATAAAGGTGCAGCGGGCTGTTTCATTGCTCTTTTCCCATTTTAATAAAAGGATATTTTCCATATTCATCATGCAAATTCCACTCTTTGATAGATAAAACATTTACATCATCAATCAGTTTGATTCCTGTGTCCATATCCTCCTGCAATTTAAAAGGTAATTGTGTCTTAAGCTTAGCACGTAACCTTTTTCGCATTGTTGCATCCCCTTTTGGCGTTTCAACCACATAGATATACTTTACCGGCTTACATTTTCCAAGCAAATGTACATAATGAAGAGAATCATAAAACTTTCGGACAACAGATGCAAATTTTCTATCTTCCATTGGATCAAAGAAAGGCGTTTTAAAACTTGCCTCTCTTGCCTTTCCTGTATCTGCATTTTTATATTCAATTATCATCATATATATTTCATCTTCGATCAAAAAATCTGCATCTGATAATGGAATTTTTGCATAATGATAGTCTTTGTGCATTTGGTCGGATGCCCAAACTGCATTCGTACAATCCAAACCATAATCCCCATTTTCATCTGTCAAAATATGTTCCATAGTCCTCCTCACAGGCCGTAAACTTCATCAAGCAACTGATCATCTGCCGACATAATCGGATTTTTCCCCAAATCCTCCATTTTATAGGCAGAAATACAAAATATCGCATCTTTTGCTTTATACAAATTGTAAAACATTACCTGCTCTTTTTTCTCTCTTCTGATTTCCAGATATTTAGCAAAATTGTAACTGTGTGTCGCAATAAAAACCTGCACTCCGTTTTTTTGTAATCCTAACAATACATTCACCACAAGGGGATATAGCTCTGGATTCAAATTCGCTTCCGGCTCATCCCATAATAAAATCGTCCCTTTTTCCAACAGCCCGTTGCGGATCAGCTTCCACAATAAGCCAAGCTTGCGCAATCCTTCCGCTTCCAATGAAAAATCAACCTTGGTTCCATCGTTTTTCATTACATAAAATATATCATTCTCCTGAACAACCACTCCTTCAATGGCATCACTTATTTCTTTCAGAAGAACGCCGCATAACTTTGAAACCTCCCTTGTTTCCGGCAGGGAAGCGTTTACAATAATATCTGTCTGTGTACCGTCAAATGGCATCGTATATTTTTGATTCATCGCCAGAAACCCTTTAGAATGAGAAAGCATCTCCATTGACGGGATAAATACAGATGGAATATTCAGTCCAAGCCAGTCATCAAAATTAAAAACTGCATTTTGAGGCAAATGATTCTCAAATACATGTTCACCATCTGATACTTTATAATAGCAATTCTCTTCTCTTCTGCCTGCGTTTTTCAATATCGAAGAATCTTTCAAACTGTTGGAAAAAAAATCTGTCAATTGTTTCGTTTTCCCAGGATTTGTTTTCTCATTTGACCATTGTGTTGCCGCATAGATCATCTTTAAAATCGTTGTTTTTCCTACGCCGTTTTCTCCAATCAAAACATTGATGCCACTGCAAAAATCCAAATAAAATTGACGCTGAAAAACCATCACATTGAAAATATCGATCGATTGAATTGCCATTCACACCCGCCTCCTTGCCTTTGCTGTCTCGTTCCATTATACATTGCCGTAATAAAGAAAGCAATTGTCAATTTGCCGTATTTTTAAAAATGCAGCATCCGCTTACGTTTCAACCGCCCTTTCTGCAAACCGCCGCCAGTACCTTCGCCTTCCCAAGCACGCCCCTCTCCACATGCTCCTGCACGGCAAGCACTTGAAAACCGTTCCGTACAAGCAGTGTTTCCAACGCCTTCGGCGTATAAAAATTGATATGCTCCGACATCGGCATATACGGCTGCCCTTTCAGCCGAAACACATCCTCAACGGACTCCGCCGCATAAATCAGGCAGACAGCCGCAACTACCACTGCCTTGTACCTCCCGTATCCCCTGCTCCAGATGCAGTACAGCAGATATCCCGCACAAGAAAGCACCATAACACCCGCTGTAAAGATCCTTGCCCAGAAATAATCCGAAAAAGAAAATCGCTGCTTTAAATCTGTCGCCTGGTAATTACGCACTCCGAACTTTCCAATCGTCATCATCAGATTGCCGACCGCAAACGCAATCGACAGCACCCCGGCATCCGCAATACCGTCTGTACGAGTTACAACCATTGATAAAAGAACCGCCTCTGACGCGTTGACTGCTCCTGCCAGCGCATTCCAAACATATCCATTCTGCATCCTTTTTTCAGACATTTGCATTTCTTTCCCACGCTGCCTCTTTACTTCCTGCATCCATGCTTTTACTTTCCCGCTCAGCCTTCCCACACCTTCCAGGGCGCTTTTCCCTGTTCCCACAAGCCTTCCAGATACTCTTTATCCTTTAACGTATCCATCGGCGACCAAAATCCCGCATGGCGGTACGCCGTCATCTGTCCTGCCGCGGCGACAGCTTCAAACGGCTCCGCCTCCAGCATACTGCTGCCGTCGCCAAGATACTCAAAAATATCCCTGGAAAATACCATAAACCCTGCGTTTACCCACGCCTGGTCAGCCCTCGCCTTTTCCTTAAAGCCAGCTACCGCTCCCGTATCCTCGTCGATTTTCAGCGCGCCGAACCTGCCTGGCGGCTGCGTCACCGTAACCGTTGCCACCTTCCCGCTTTTCTCGTGAACATCCAGCAGGGCGCGGATATCCACATCTGACACGCCGTCCCCATAAGTCAGCATAAACGTATCGTCCTTGATATAATCCCTGACCTTTAAAATACGCCCCGCCGTCAGCGTGTCCAGTCCCGTATTCGCAAGCGTCACCTTCCACGGCTCCGTACGGCGTGTATGCACAACCGTCTCCTGACGGTCAAGCAAAAAGGTACTGTCCGAACTGTGCACATGATAATGCACAAAATATTCCTTAATCATCTGCCCTTTATAGCCGCAGCAGACGATAAATTCTCCAAATCCATAAAACGAATACAATTTCATAATGTGCCATAACACCGGCATCCCGCCAATCTCGATCATCGGCTTTGGCTTTCGCACAGACTCCTCACTGATTCTCGTGCCCCTGCCGCCTGCAAGAATCACTACCTTCATCCTGCGTGCTCCTTCCTAAGACCTCTGCTTTAAAACCGCTTCTTTGATTCTATGTACCATTTCATCCAGCATTTCTTTTGTCATACCCGGATAGACGCCGATCCAAAAGCTGTCGTTCATCACCGTATCCGTCTGCGCCAGCGTTCCCACAACCCGGTAATCCAGCCCTTCCCTTAAGCCCTCAAAACACGGGTGCCGCAGCAGATTTCCGGCAAACAGCACCCTCGTCTGGATCTTGTGCTCTTCCAGATAAGCAACGATCTGGCTCCTGCTTTTTTGACACTCCTTTTTTACTGTGAGTAAAAACCCAAACCAGCACGGAGCTGCCCCAGGCAGGCATTCCGGCAGGATCAGCACATCCGAAAGCGGCTCCAGCTCCCGGTGCAGGTATTCCCAGTTTTCCCGGCGTTTTTTTACAAATGCCGGAAGCTTTGCAAGCTGCGCCGTACCGATTGCCGCCTGCAAATCGGTTGCTTTTAAATTGTAGCCCAGATGGGAATAGACATACTTGTGGTCGTATCCTTTGGGCAGCGTCCCAAACTGCCCGTCAAACCTGTGCCCGCATAGATTATCCTGCCCGCCGCTGCAACAGCATTCCCTTCCCCAGTCGCGCATCGACCGGATAATCTTGTGCAGCAGCGGATGGGACGTATAGACGGCGCCGCCCTCTCCGGTCGTCATCTGATGCGCCGGATAAAAGCTGGACGTCCCGATATCTCCTACTGTCCCGGTTTTTCTTGCCTGCCCGCCGATTTGGTACTCGCCGCCTAACGCATCGCAGTTATCCTCGATCAGCCACAATCCATGCTTGTCACAAAACTCCCTCACCGCAGCCAGGTGAAACACATTTCCAAGCGTATGCGCCAAAAAGACCGCCTTTGTCTTTGGCGACACTGCCTGTTCCAGTATCGTGGCATCGATATTATAATAAGGAATCTGAATATCCACAAATACAGGCACCGCCCCGCACTGCACAATCGGCGCCACCGTTGTTGGAAACGCAGCCGCCGCGGTAATGACCTCGTCCCCCTTGTTCAGCCGCCGCTCCTTAAGCAGCGGAGACGTCAGCGCCGCAACTGCAAGCAGGTTTGCCGAAGACCCGGAGTTTACCATCGAACAGTACGGGACGCCCAGATAATCGGAAAGCCCCTGCTCAAATTTTTCCGTATACGTGCCGGCGGTCAGCCAGAAATCCAGCGCACTGTCCACAAGGCTTGTTAACTCCTCTTCGTCAAACACCCGCCCTGCGTAACGGATGCGGTCGCCCTTTTCATACGCCTTTGTCTTGTGATGTTCCTGATAATATATCCTGACCGCGTCTAGCAATTCCCTTTTTTCCATAATTCCCCCTCACACCCTATCGGCAGCCCACGGCGCAATGCCCGCATTCCACAGGTTTTCCGCACAGGCAAGATCCCGCCTTGTATCGACTGCCATCCAGTATCCTCTGTGCTGATAAGAAGCAAGCTGCTGTTTTTCTGATAATTTTACAAATAACTGCTTTTCCAGGTCATAATTGCCCTGCAAATAAGCAAACGCATCCCGGTGCAGCAGCATACAGCCCGCATGAATCCATGCAGCCTCGCTGCCGCCCTGCGGCATCTGCTCAAAGTGCAGCCCGCCGCCCGCATCCACCGGAAGCAGGACATTTCTCCCCGACGGCTTCGCCACCGCAAGCGTCGCTGTTTTCCCCTGCCTTAGATGCTCCCTTTGCATCGCGTCCAGGTCAAGGTCTGACAGGCAGTCTCCATATGCCACGAAAAAGTGCTCTCCGTCAATATAGCTTTGAATCCTGCCGACCCGCTGCCCGGTAGCGGAAAACAATCCGGTATCTACAACGGTCACCTTCCAGTTTTCGGTTCTCTTTTTATGTACTTCGATGGTATTCTTCTCAAGGTCTACGGTAATATCCGACTGATAAATATAAAAATCCATAAAATATTCCTTAATCATATCTACCCGGTATCCGCCGCAGACGATAAATTCGTTCAGCCCATACGCCGAAAAATGCTTCATAATGTGCCACAGCAGCGGCTTGCCGCCAATCGGCACCATCGGCTTTGGAATCCCTTCCCTGTCATGGGTCAGGATGCTTTGCATACCGCCTGCTAATATTACTGTTTTCATATTGCATCCTCTTTTTTCTATTTCCTGCCCGCATCATGCTTAAATATCCCTTGCTTCCCCTTTTTCTTAAATCCAGCAGTAAAGCACCGTTTCCTCTAACGTACGCGAATGGTGCCGTACCGCAAACTGGTAATTTTTCTCAATCTCATGAATCAGCAATGGGATTTCATACAAATCTACCGCATTATGGTAAATGCAGGCTGCTATTTTCGGCTTCCACTTTCGTATCCCGTTTTTTGCTCCCAACAGCATCCTGTATTCATAGCTTTCAATATCCGCCTTTAAAAACGAATACGGCTCCGTCAGAAAGCTGTCCAGCGCAACGGCTTGGCACACGCCCTCACCGGAAGGATTTTTACCCCCCCCCCACGAATTTTGAGCCAAGCCCATCCTGGTACGATTCAAACGCCATCGCAGCGCTTGTATCAGAAACGCCAAAAGGATACGCCGTAATTTTGCCTTCCGCAAAATTCCATTCCCTATTCAGCCGTTCCAGGCGCTTTTGCATCGCAGCATAATTGCCCGCATCCGGCTCAAACGCAACAATCTTTTGAAACATGCCGCCGCGCCTCCAGATATACCGCTCCACCGTATCGCCAATCCAAGCGCCGCAGTCGACAAAAGCCTCGCCCGCATCCTCCGCGCTAAAAGGCTCTAAGGCAAAATAGGCATCTGCCAGGCTGTCAGCCTTCTCCTGCAAATACTTGCCATGGATATGCGCCATTACCACATCCTCGTATACCTGCCTCGATTTTTCATCCGCCATCCGGTCATAACAGGCAATCACTTGATCCGCGTGCAGCTTTAAAATAACTTCGTCCAAAAGGTGCCACTCAAGCTGCATCGCATCCAGCTCCCTTCCGATTTCCGCGATCAGGCCTGGCGTCGGCGTACAGACCAGTACGCACACCTGTTCCATCTCCCGCAGCTTTTCTGGCGAAATAGCCGGCTTTCCATAAAAAAGCGCTGCCTGTTCCCCAGCCTGCCCCTCTTTTATGCGGCTGTCGCAATAAGCGCTGATACAAAACCCTTCTTTTTCCAGCCTGCGCAAGCCTTCCTGGTACAGCCTTGCCGTATTCCCCATGCCCCAAATTACAAGCTGCTTTCCATCAATGGACGGCACATTTGTCTGTAGTGCCTTTAAAAACCGCTCCCTGTCTGTCATTGCAAGTTTCCTCCCTTGTCTTGTAAATCGCTTTGCCAAAGCATATTTTCACGCATCTCTTCTTTTGAAAGCGGCGGGTTCATATACTCTAGCGGCAGCGACTCCATCTGCCCGTCCGCGCGCTTATAGGACACCTGCTTCGGCTGTGCCGTCACTTCGATTGGAGTCATCACTTCACAAACTACAGGCCCTTCCATTTGAAGTACCTTTGCCACCTTTTCCTCAAGCTCGGCGTGGTTTTGGATCACAGCCGCCTGCAAGCCGTACGCAGCCGCAACCCGCGCCGCCTGCGGCAGCGTCATGCCGGACTCCTTCGTACAGCCTACCAAATGCCCGCCAAACAAGCCCGTCTGCGTTGCCCGGATCGCGCCGTAGCCCTGGTTGTTCCATACAAACAGCTTGATTGGCAACGAAAGCCGCCGAATTGTCTCCAGCTCCTGGATATTCATAGCAAATCCCCCGTCTCCGTTCACGCAGACTGTACGCCTGCCCCCGGAGGCAAGGCACGCCCCGATCGCCGACGGCAGCCCATACCCCATCGAAGCGAGCCCTTTCGTACAAAACACACGCTGCCCTTTTTTTACCCGGAACGCCTGCATAGAAATATCGATACAGCTTCCCGAACTCCCGGATACGTAAAGGTCGCCAGGCTGCATATACCGAGAGAGCACATCCAGCAGGCAGTATGGGTTAACTAACTCCGTGCGCTCCCAATACTGCGGGCTTACAATCGGATACTTTTCTTTCAGCCGCCTGCCGTATGCCAGCCATTCGCCCCTGTCTTTTTTGACAAGCTTCTCCTGGTGCTTGAGAAGCAGCGCAAGAAACTCCCCCGCATCCGCACACACCGCAAGGTCCGGGCGCACATTGGACTTATGCAGCTCCGCATGGTCTATGTCTACCATCACCTGGTACGCATGTTTCGCAAACCCGTCAAAACAGTAGCCTGTCTGCAACAGGTTCAGCCTTGCCCCGATGCTTAGGAACAGGTCTGCGTTCTGCTGCATAAAGTTCGCATACCTGTGCCCCAGCCCGCCCGGGCGCCCAAAATACAGCGGATACTCTTCTTCCACCAAATCAATCCCATTCCAGGTCGTCAGCACCGGCACCTGCAAAATGTCTGCCGCTTTGCGAAACAGCGAAGCCGCCCCCGCAAGCCGTATCCCATTCCCCGCAAGCAGCACAGGCATCTTGGAATGGTTGATTCTCTCAATCACCTCCAGCACCTGCGCTTCCAAGCCAGGCGCTTCTTCCCTGGGCGCAGGCGTATATCCTGGCAATTCATCCTCTTCTACCCATTCCGCCTGCACATCCAGCGGGATATCCAGCCATACCGGGCCTTTCCTGCCGGAAACCGCTTCATGCAAGGCACGCTCCATATGGTAGCGTATCATCATAGGATCGTCCACCAGCGCCGCATACTTTGTCACCGGCTTAACAACCGAAACAATGTCCAGCTCCTGCATCCCCTGCTGGCGGACTCCCTGCCCATTTACCATATCCAAACGCTTAACCTGCCCGGAGACTGCAAAAACTGGGGTTGACTCCAACCAGGCGCCCGCGATGCCCGTCAGCGCATTCGTCCCGCCCGGCCCAGTCGTCACCATCAGCAGCCCAATCCCGCCCGTCACACGCGCATACGCTTCCGCCGCAATCGCGCACGCCTGCTCGTGCAGGCAGCAGACATACTGGATACGCCTGCTTTTTCCAAGCGAATCGTTTAAATGCATGGCGCCGCCCCCTGGCAGCATAAACATATGCCGCGTGCCCGTCTCCTCCAGTTTCCTGATTACATAATCTGACACTTTTACCTTCATATTTCCCGCCTATTCCTTGCCCATATACTTGCTTTCCGTTAAAAATTCCAGTTCCATCACGCCCGCCACCGACTGCTGAAAGTCTGCAAACATCTCTTTGATCTCCTCATTGAGCGCTTCCCATTTCTTCCCCGGATCAATCCGCGGCAGCGACGGATCGGCATAGCTTTTTTCATGCCCGTCCGCAAACCCGTCAAAGCCAGCCAGCGCGACATGCGCGGCGCCCAGCTTGTCCAAAAGGCGCAGGCACATCATTCCCGCATTGTCAAAATGCTCCCAGCCGCGCTTCACCAGGCGGTGGTAGTGGATGACCCGCTCATCCTGCGCCCCTTCTGTCTTGATATTGGAAGAAAGGATCTTCGGATAACGGCAGAACAAATCCGGGTACGCTTCTTTTGCATAGGTATACCTAACCGTGCTGCTGAAAAACAAAGCATCATAGGGATACGGCTCCTGCACCGCGTTTACACCGATTACTACCGGGCAGTGCCTTTTGATATAATCCAGTATCCGTTCCTTTTGTTCCAGCAATGACCTGCCCGGGCACAGCACAAGCATCTTGCGCCCGCATACTCTGTGCCTTAAGTATTCCATGCTGCCCTCATCCTGTACCGCTTTGTTCTGGTATTCCAGGTATTTTTCTTCCAGCAGCCCATAATCGTACCTGCGCCTGTCCGCCGGCGGCAAGGACTCGATAATATTGCGCATCTCCTTTGCATTTGTCCGGTGGTTCTCCCTTAAGTAAGCAATATTGTTGACATGCGCGCCGTACATGCCAGCGATCAGGTACGGCACCGAATAGCCCCATTCATAATGCTCCATAAAATATCCCATATACAGGTCAATCGCATCCATCATAACGTCCAGGTCATAGCTGCCCCGCCACTTGCGGTTTAAAAACCCCGCGGCAAGCTCCGTCGCCGTATTGCCCGCGCCCCTGCCCATCCCGCACAGGCTGGCATCCACGACAATGCCCCGCCCGCTTTTTGCAAGCATCTGCACAAACTGCATCGACAAGGCAAACGAAAGCTGCTGGTTATTATGCGAATGGAACCCAAGCCGGATACTTTTGTCCACATGCCTGCCTAAAACTTCCACAATCCGGCTTAAATCCTCGCCATCCATCGCCCCAAACGTATCCACGACAGACAGGCATTTCGGCTGCGCCGCATTCACCGCCTGCGCAAGCTCCCACAGCTCCTTCTCACTGTAGGCAAGCGTATTCGCCGCCTGGAAATATACCTCATAGCCCTTCTGCTTTACCAGTTCCCCCAACGCAATGCCTTCTTTAAAATGCTCCCTGGGAAACACAATCCGCACCGCATCCGCCGAGCTGCCGTCGCACTCTTCCAGCCCGTTTAAATCATACCTGTCCCAGTCCATCATCACCGCATAGGCGCAGCGCCTGTTTTTCCTGCCGATATACGGCTTTAAGTCTGACGGCTGGCGATAAAACGTCGTCCCTTCCTGATGGCTTTTGTCTTTCAGCCACCCGCATTCTATAATGTCCACATTGGCATCGCCCATCCGCTGGATGATCCCTTTCATCGCCGGCGCGCCAAACCTGCCGTCCACAATATACGCCCCATCCCGCAGCGTACAATCTAATAATTGTATATTTCTCTCCATTGTTCACCGCTGCTTTCTTTTGCCTTCTTCAAAATTCATCGTCTCTTCCTCCACAACAAGCGGGCTTTTTTTCACCCTGCGCAAAACCGCACCGACATACTCTCCCACAATGCCAATAAACAAAAGCTGCACCGACCCGATAAAAAACATCCCGATCAGAAGCGGCGCCATGCCCGCATCAAAGGAATACCAGTGCACCAGCTTGTACACCAGGTATACCACGCCAAGCAGAAAACAAATCCCCGCTGTGGCAGTGCCAGCTACCGTCGCCATCCGCAGCGGCATCCAGGACGTATTGACCAAAGACGTGACCGCAAAATCAAAATACCGGGAAAGGTTATAGCTGGACGCCCCTTCCCGCCGTTTCTGCTGTTCATAAGGAACCAGCTTTATCGAATAGCCAAGCTCTGCCACCAGATGCCTGAAATCAACATCCGGCTCACACGCCTCCCGCATCTGCCCAATCAGGCTGCGGTCTACCAGCACCATCCCCGTAAGCCCATAATACTGCGGTATGTCGCTCATCAACTGGATCGTGCCGTAATACACCTTCCGCAAAAAGAATTTCAAAGGATTTTCCTTGGACTTTACCTTCTGCCCGCAGACTAACAGGTTGCCTTCTTCCCAATACCGAACCCAGTCCGGTATCGACTCCGGCGGCACCTGAAAATCACACGGCAAAGCAAGCACCGCATCCCCCTGCGCACGGAAAAAACAATTCCAAAACGAACGCACGGTCCCAAAATTGCGGGTGTGAAAGATCACTTTGACACGCGTATCCTGCTGCGCGATTCTGCGCAGGATCGTGCGGGTGTTATCCTGCGAGGCGTTGTCCGCAAAAAGGATCTCGTAATCGTAACGGTTTTGCAGGTTTTTCATCTCTTTGGAAACGGCTTGGTACATCTCGTCTACGTTTCCTTCTTCGTTATAGCAGCAGATACAGATGCTTATTTTTTTCAGAGGTTTATTGATTGTTTCTTTCAAGGTATTTTCATTCCTTTCGCCTTGTCTTATGGGATCTCATACAAATAGTAAATCTTGCAGACGTCCGCAAACGGCTCCAGTATTCTGCGGATCGCCTTTTGCGCAGTATAGGTTGCTATCAAAACAGCATCGATTCTCTTTTGATAAATATCTTCCTGATCAAAGCCACAGATCGGCAGCCCATGAAACGTATACTGATATTTGCGTTTATCGCTGTCGTAAACCTTAACGATCTGCTTCTGCGGCAAAGACGTATTTGCAAGCAGCATCGAAGCATGGTGCCCCGTACCCCAGACTGCCAGCCTTTCATCCTCAGGAATCGCGTCCATCCGTCTGCGCAGTTTTTCCAGTTCTTTTCTGTTTTTATCAAGATACGTGCGAATCAGCAATGCACTGTCCAGCACTGGAACCCGCAGCATCCCCGCTTCTTTTTCCGCCTTCTTCCACAGCGTAGACATCGCAGGCCAGCCTGCCGGAAGGCATTCGTGCAGCCCAAAAATAAAATTCACATCTACCGGCACGAACCCGGCAGAAGCCATCAGCCTGCCCAGGCTTTCCAGCGTAAAATAATTCACATGCTCCTCACAAAACATCCCCATCGGCTCTTCCAAAAACTTATAATCCATACAGGGAACTTCAATAAAGATGTATCGATTGCAGATCTGCCTGCACTGTAGGATAAAATCACGCGGACGCCGATCCCGGGTACCCCCCCCCAAAAAAAAAAATATATGTGGGTTCCATAAAAACAGTTCTCCATTGGATAGCGCTTTTGCAATTCCTGACAGGCAGGCACCAAAAAAATAGGCGTCAAAGTCACCGTCCAGTGCGCCCAGATACGGCGCGGAAAGCAAAAATATGACATAAAAACAAATTACACAGCACGCCAGCGCATCTTCATAGCATTTGATATTCTTCTTAATTTGGTTCATTTCGTTTTCCTTCTATGATTCTATTACTCTATACCGCTTTGGTAGCGTTCAATATTTGTAATAATATAAGAACCCACTCTCTCATCCGGTGCCGGAAGCTGTTTTTCATAATCACTTCTTATTTCAATTTTTATCACATCTTCCCATACATCGCACGGTATCATAATTTCTGACTGTTCTTTCTGTAAAAGAAATTTCTCTGGCAATACTTCTCCATTTACCGTTACTGTCAAATGCTGTTCCGATTCCGCATAGCAAGTAAGTTTTACCGCATTGGCTTTTTCTTTGCGCATTGCAAAAATGCATTCTTTTTCTACCCACCCATCATCAAATATTCCGCTGATATATTTTATATTATTATCAGATGGAACTGTTGACGGACAGTTTTCATATGCATCCCAATATCTGTACACACTCAAATTATGTTTTTTCAATATGCTGATAGCTTCCATCGTACCATCCAACTTATAAATGAGCGGTGTATTTCCATCTTCATCCACAGGCATATCATCTGAATGATCTACAAATAAATATTTCTGCATATCTTTATACCAGGTATGTACATATGGTGCACGTTCAAAACAATATTTTAATCCTATCACACTACATATACACATAAACGCAGTGCAAACAGCATATACCGCTCTTAATTTTCCTGCCTGCACCCATGCATACAAATAAATCCATACTGTACCGGCATACAATAATTTCAAATGCACATGATACCATTCATTGGCAAACCATTCCCAACCCGTGTCTCTTCCAAAAAACACCAAAACCATAACACCAAAACAATATGTAATAAATAATAACGGAATCCATGTTTTTACGTACATTTTTGTAAGGAAAAACAAAACAACAGAAAAACATATTATGCAAAAACATACTCCGCCAACAATCAGCCACAATTTTTCATTATATTCTGTACTTGCATAATAAGCATTCCCCAGGACTCCATTTGCACACCAAGAACAGAAACACTTCAATGTCTGAATTGGATGTGCAAAGAATCGGATCACATGTGCAAAGATATTTCCTTTTGATTTTGAAGGAGCATACACTTTATACTCAAATACGTATACAACGATAGATAACAAATATGCTCCTGCAATAGCAGCCTGGTTTTTGAACAGCTTCTTATGTTTCCAAATGCCGCAGACAATAATGAGCCAAACCATAGGTATCGCAGCAAAAGAATACATGGTTCCAAATAAATTAATACTTAAAAATATAATCAGCAATGTCCAGATCAAATGCTTCTTTTCAACTTTTCCTGTTAGATGCAGCTCTTTATCAACGAAAATACTTGCTATCACAAAAAACAGCAGCCCCAGCCTAACCTGTGTTTCCATCGCTCCTGCTGATCCCTGCATACAAGTGAACATAAAAAAGGAAACCAGCAAAATACCCGCATATTTCTCCCATGTTCCTTCGATTGTTTTTATTACATACCATACAACCATGCAGCCTGTAAGAATAACATTGATATCATTTAAAACAACATCAAATTTCGTCATTCCATGAAACACCAACACATTCGCAAGATAAATTATATTATTCGCCAACATGCCATGTTCCCCACCGCAGGCAAATAAATCCAAAAATCCAAGCTCTCCAGAAAGAAACCGATCTGCCATCATAATCTGAGGAAACCAAGTAAGATGCGGTACTTCTACCATTACATCTTCACAATGCCAGATATAAAGCAACGCAAAAAATGTCACTACTACTGCACTAAAGCAAACTACTCTTCTATTTATCTTCTTATCCACCATAACTTAATTTTTTAATTCAAAATCCTCCTTCAAAATCTTCACCGCACATTCCACCGAAAAATGCTCCATAATATACCGCCATTCCTCTACCGACATCTTCTCCAGCAATCCCTCATCCTCATACAGCCGTACGGACATCTCCGCCAGCCCTTCTGCATCCTCGCACACCGTCACAATCTTCTTTGCATCTTCGATCCCTTCGATGCCAATGCCAGTCGTCACAACCGGAACGCCGCGCAGCATCGCTTCTATGATCTTGCCTTTTACTCCGGCGCCAAACCGCAGAGGGACGACTGCAAGCTTTACCTTGCTGTACAGCTCTTCCAGCTCCTCCTGCGGCACATATCCATGCACCAGCACCTTTTTGCCAGCAAGGGCGCGGATTTCCTGCGGTGGATTCTGCCCTACAATATGCAGCACAACATCTGGGCTTTTCTCCCATATCAAAGGCATAATCTCCCTTGACAGCCACTGTACCGCGTCCGTATTCGGCGGGTGCCCAAACCCGCCCACAAACAGCAGCCCCTGCCGCTCCTTCGCACAGTATCCTAGTTTCGGCATAGCTTCGTAAATATGGATCGGCACCCGCCGCACCTTGACCGAAGCGTCCAGCTTTGCAATCTCCATAAGCTCTGCATTTGACAGGTAATAGGACACATCCGCCTTGCGCATCAGCGCAAGTTCTGTCTTTTTCCATTCTTTAGCGTCTCTTCGTGCCTGCTCGTTCCCAGTCAGCCTGTACTCCCGCATTTCCCGCAAAAAATGAAGGTCATGGCCGAAATAAATGATTTTCGCATGGCTGCATTCCCGGATCAGATCGATATATTTGACCGAAATATGCGGCCTGCTTAACAGCACATAATCAAAATATTTCCCGTTTTTTCTGATCCAGCTTTTCCAGTGCTGGTAGTAATAGTCGCCGTAGAGCACTTCAATGCCCATCTGCTGGAGCACGGTTGTGTACGGCTCGCTTTTATAAAAATTGTCGCCGATAAATTTTACATTGTACCCCGCTGACACAAAAAGCTTTAGATAGTCAAAGATACATCGGCTGCCCGCATCCTTGTCATAAGTCGGCACATAATGGTCGACGACAAGCAGTGTCTTTTTTTCTACTGACCTGTCCCTAGCAGAAAACAGATGCTCTCCGTTCGGACAGTGGCTGCCTGCAAGGATATCCTTCCACTTTTCATAAAACTTCGCCCGATTCTTCTCCTGATATGCCTTCTGTCCTGCCGATACATCCTTGCCGTTGGAAACCCCTTCAAAATGGACAACGACAGACAACGGCTGGTACAGTACTTGATAGCCGCGCTTCCTCGCCGCAAACGCCAGGTCGGTGTCCTCATAATAAGCCGGCGCAAATCTCTCGTCAAAGCCGCCGATCTCCTCCCACAATGCTTTGCGCACCAGTAAAGCCGCCCCGGAAATATAGTCTGCTTCCTTGACATAGTTATATTCCGGCATTGCCGCATCCATACGGTTCCCATAGTTCCATGCAGACGCATCGTCCCAGACAATTCCGCCCGCTTCCTGGAGCCTGCCGTCCGCATACACCAGCTTTGCCCCTGCGATACCCACGGACGGGTCTTTTTCCATCAGCCTGACAAGCGGCTCCAGCCAGTTTTCCTGTACCTGTGTATCGTTGTTTAAAAACAGCAGGTACTTCCCGCGTGCCGCTTGCGCCGCATGGTTGCAGTTTTTTAAAAAACGCAGGTTGTGTGGATTACGGATCATACGGATATTTTTTACCGCCTCATGCAAGCGTTTCGTATCGTCTGTCGATGCATCGTCCGCAATAATGACCTCATAGCTTACAGCATCCCCAGACTGCTCTAAGACCGACTGCAAACAGCGGTATGTATACGGAAACTCATTATAAACCGGTATCATGATGGATACGTCCGGTTCTTCAGCTTTGGGGAACACGAGCGTACGATAGGACGAAAAAGGCTTTTCATCTACATCCTGTCGGATCTCCAGCTCTTTCTGTGTAACTGTTACTCCCTGCATACTTTCATCTATCCGCTGTGAGACAAACCCTGCCCCTTCTTCTTTCAGGAATTGAAAAAAATGACGGATTTTCCTCGGAGACAGCATCTTAAGCGACTGCTTTGGATGGCGCAGCAGCCGCAGCGCCATCTTTACAGCAAGCCTACGTGCTGAGCCAGGCGGCACAATACGGGCGGATAGCTGCTGCAAACCAAACGCAAGCCTCCAGGTCCTGCTTTTTTTCACACGCTCAAATTCCCGCTCTGTCTCCAGCAGCAGCTCGATATGCCCCTGTTTGTTTTTCAGCTCCTGCTTCAAGCTTCGCTCTGCTTCCAGCAGCGATTCTACCTGCCTTGTTTTATCCGCAAGCTCCTGGCGCAGGGCAAGTTCTACTTTCGCCCGCTCTCTTGCTTGCTCTCTTGCCTGCCCTTCCATTTCCTTTATCCTGCGCCTGCTGCTTTCTAACTGCCCTTGTGCCTGCTTTAAACTATTTTCTAGCTGTTCCTTTTCCTTTTGCTGCTGTACTTGCATTGCCCGCACAGTCATACGCTCATCAAATCGGTTGCAGTACCCATCTGCACCATAAAAATCTGTCTGCCGATATAAAATATGCGACCATATATCCGCTTCCAGACGTTCATAAGCCGCTGTCTCTGCTTCTTTGATCCCAGCAGCATGGAGCAGCATTGCAAAAGAAATCCCGGTATCCACATCTGCCCTATAGTATGCGGACTTCATGGCGTAGTACAGGCAGAAATTGAGCGGCACCCGCTCCAGGCACCATTCCTGATCATAAAACAGCAGTTTCCCGTTTTCATAAAAAGCATTGTAAAACGTCATGTCAATAAACGCTTTTTGCAGGATCAGCCCATAGCCGATCCCTTGATCGCCCAAACTTCTTTCTTCGATAATACTGTGCTCATCGGCGCCTGCCGCTTCGCTGCTTTTTAAATAACAATCCCGCAGGCATTCCACCAGTTCTTTCAGGCGAACCTTATCATTCTCAGCCAGTGCAGCCTTAAAAACCTGCTGGGCGCTGGTGCCGGAATACAGTTTGCACCTTGCTACATGCCCATCCTGTCCATACTCATACGGCAGCACGGCAATGCCCCGTTTTTTCAAATATTCCATATTGTCCACAATCGTCTGCAAATGCGCCTTCGCATCACGGTGCATAGGGATTTTATAAGCATACCCGTCGTTAAAAACTGCCGTGCTGACCCTAAACTGCGGATAGACCTCCCCTTTTGCTGACACATGCAGCGCATACCTGTCCGCAAGTTCTCTGGCAGACGCTTCCACAAGAAAAGAATTTGCAAAAAAAGGAAATACACCGTTTGCAATAAGATCCTGGTAAAGCCACTTTTCGTCTCCGGCAAGGGTGCTGTTTTTCGCATAGGTAAATGATACCTTTTTCAAATTCATGGCATCCGGCTGAAAGCTGTCTGCAAAAATCAGTTCCGGGAATTTATAATCCGGCAGCACGCTGTAAAAACGGTAATGCAAAAAACCGGACTGTTCCAGCAGGTTGGCTAACTCCGCACGTGAAAAGGTGCGCGGGCCTTTTTTATCCTTGTATCCCATAAGCCCTGCAAACGGCTCCTGCAAATGGTCTTCTGACGCCCCCAGCCAGTATTTCAGCCCAAACCGGTTTTCAATTGCAAACAGCAGCGTGCCATCTTCTTTTAAAAACCTCCCGGCATTTTTTAAAAATTCCACATATGGTTTTTCCGCGTCTGAAAAAATGGCTGCATATTCAAGCACTCCGATAAATATAACGTAATCATATGTGCGGCATGTCTGCCATTCCTTGATGTCACCGCTTACCACCTCAAGGTTGTCCCTTTTGGGATACCTTGCCCGGATCACTCCAGCCCTGGAACGGTTCATTTCCAGAGCCGTGACATGCGCTGCGCGGTCACAGAGCATTCCCGTAATTGCACCCATCCCTGCGCCAACTTCCAGTATTTGTGCATCTTTTTTAAACGGATACCAGTTCAGGATATTTTGCCTGGCTGCTGAAAATGTATTGTTCACAGTATAGGTGCTGTCCTTTGCGATATAGTTCTGCGACAAATCTTCAGGATATGCCTGCGCAACCGCAAGCATCCTTTGTTCTGTTTCCTCGCCGTCTGAATAGACTTGTTTCCCGCCTTGTCCTTTTAAAACCATTCCTGGGCTCCTCTCTTTCGTGCGCCAGCCGCCAGCACGCAGCCATTGCAAAGCTCCTATCCTAATAAAATATTCTGTATGACCTCGATCTTTTTGCCATCCCTCTGCATTACTTTTTGCAGTAAGGAAACCGCCTTTTTATAATCTGGGTGCTCCACAGAAAAGACGTCCCGTTTTTTGTATTCGTCTCCTGTAAAAGTCCCCCAATTCCCCATCCTTTGGAATTCCACAGCATCCACGCCCATACGCTCAGCCATGTCTGCAAATGCTTCCATTTCCTCATAGTTGTTTTTCTGCACGACAAAATTCAGGCAAAGATACTCTACGTGTGCATCCGGGTCTTTCCTTAAGCTGCACAGGTATGCGAGGTTTTTAAGCAGCCGCTCCCACCCCCCCCGCACCGGTTTTCCTCGTAAACTTCTTTTGTCGCCGCATCTACCGACACCCTGATTGTTTTTGGCATTCCAAGCAGGTTCGGAAATTCCTCCCACTTCTTTTGGTCCAGTAGCTGCAAATTCGTTGTAAGAATCAGGCTGAGTTTTGGAAATTCTTCTGCACAGACTGTTTGTAAAAACCTGGAAACCGCGCTGCTCGCAAACAATTCACCCGTCCCAAGCGCTCCCAACAGTTCACAATCCTTTAATGCCGGCCTTACCACTTCCATTAATCGCTGGTACAGCCTTTCACTTTCCCGCTTTTCTAAAACTCGCACACTGCTCCTGCAAGTAGGGCACTGTAGGTTGCAGCTTTCGTCACAGCTTAGCATAATATATTTAGGCATAGCCTCTGCTGTATAGTCCTGCCATGTTTTTTTCAAATCCCCTCGCTTGTCAGAAAGCGGCTTTACTGGATTTAATTGCA
This sequence comes from uncultured Eubacterium sp., assembly GCA_947090545.1. Lineage (GTDB taxonomy): Bacteria > Bacillota > Clostridia > Lachnospirales > Lachnospiraceae > Eubacterium_J. The sequence goes on from CAMUPC010000006.1 coordinate 21,241, forward strand.
GTGTATGCTCTTTTGCACCCTTTGCTGCCATGTAAAGGTAGCGGCAGTTTTTCTGACAGAATTCAAAATTCCCCTCTTCTACTGCGTATCTTAATTTTTTTGCCTTTGTGGAATTCCATATTTCTGCAAGGCTGGCATTTTCTTCGTATATATTTCCAATATAATAATTATGCTTGATATGCCCGCTACAGCAGGTATATACTTCCCCGCGCGGCAGGATCTCGATTCTTTCAAACGGGTAGCGGCAAGTATAGCCACGAAAAGATCCGTCATGCGGCCAATTGCCAAATACGACAGATTCATGCAGCTCGTCTAACGTCTGTATCCTGTATTTTAAAAAATGAATCTCTTCCTCCATCCCTTTGTGCCCTGCGTAGACACGGTCGTTGTCCGACTGTAGTGCTTCACATTTTTCTTTCAGGCAGCCGGATTCCTGATACAGTACCTGCAACTGTGCCTTCTGCGCTTCTTGCAGCGAGCTAATTTCTGCTGCGTGTGCTTCTTTTAGTAACTGGATTTCTGCCTGATGCGCTTCACGAATCGTATTCAGCTTATCCTGATACTCCCTGTGAATACTCTCCAGCTCTTTTTTTCTCCCAAACATGTTCATCTTCCCTTTTCCCAGTCCAGCTCCCAATGCAGCGGCAGGCGTACCATGCCCTGTGCATTCCCGGTATCCTTTACCCTAAACTCCAATGCGTTATAAATATAGTCAAACTTCTGCTCCTGCAAATCCTGAATCCCAATATCAACCAAATACCGTCCCTTCAGCAGATTCACACATTCCACTTCCACCCTGACCGCACCGTCTTTTTCAGAAAAAATACCGCCTTCGTTCTCCTTCCTTCCAGACAACGCACTTGTCCCAAAACAATGCACACCGTCATCCCTTGTAATATTAATCACAAAGTTCATCTGCACCCCAACAAGCCTGGCATGGTACTTCATACAGATTTCCATAGGCTTGCCGGCATGTACAAAAACCGCATGTTTTCCATCCGCATCCCGCACGGCTGCATCTGTAAAATAGATCCTCTGGTTTCCTTCCCGGACAGCGCTTTCCGTACAAAAATGCGGCAGCTCTGATCGAGCCTCTGCCTGTACCTTTTGCTTTTCCTCAAAATCAGCCTCTATTTTTTCTTCCCGCCTTTTTTCCATCTCCATCAAATATTCCTGCGTAATTTTACGCGGCTTCCCCTGCGCACGCACCATGCCGTCCTCGAGCCAGAGCACCCTGTCGCAAATACTTTCAAGCTGACCCATCACATGAGACACAATCACGATCGTCGTCCCCTTCGCCTTAATCTCCTTTAGCTTTTCAAAGCATTTCGCCTGGAATCCCGCGTCCCCGACCGCAAGGATCTCGTCAATCAGCAATATATCCGCGTCCACATGAATCGCTACCGCAAAGGCAAGCCGCATATACATGCCCGAAGAGTACGTCCGCACCGGGTTGTCAATAAATTCTCCCAGCTCGGAAAACCGGATCACCGCATCGATGCGCCTTTCGATCTGCGCCCGGTTCAGCCCAAAGATCGAAGCGTTCGTATAGATATTTTCCCGCCCGCTCATATCCGGGTGAAAGCCTGCTCCCAGCTCCAGCAGGCTGGACACCCTGCCGTCCATTTCAATGGACCCCTGCGTTGGGTACATAATGCGTGTCAGCATTTTTAACATCGTACTTTTGCCGCACCCGTTTTTGCCGATCAAGCCGACAGCCTCGCCCTTTTTCACCTCAAAATCAATGCCGCGCAGCACCCAGTGTACTTCGTGGCGGCTGCGGCTCTTAAATAAGACGCGTTCCTTTAAGCTGCTACCCTTATCATAGTAGACTTTAAATTTTTTCGTTACGCCCTTAACCTCAATCGCGTTTTCCGGCTTCATTGAAAACTCCTTTTTCTACAGCTCTTCCACAAAATTCTTTTGCAGCCTGGCAAACACAGCCGCCCCTGCCACAATCGAGAGGACGCCTACCAAAAACGCCCACAGTAAGTTTTCCAGCTCCGGCACCCGCTTATAATAGAGGATTTCCCGGTACGCCACCGCAACCGGAGTCATCGGGTTCAGCCGAAACACTGCCAGCAAATCGTCCGGCACAAAGCTGATGTCATACATCACAGGCGTCATATAAATCCACGCCATCATAAGCACCCCTAAAATATGCTCCAGATCCCTGAAATAGACCGTGCACGCCGATACAACCATGGCAAAGCCAAGGCAAAGCACGTACTCAATGCCCATAACCGCCGGCAGGCAGACAAGCGCTTTAGCTGAAAACCCGTTTCCAGACACTGCGATTACAGCAAATACAACCACAAAGGAAAGCAGCATATTGACAAAACAGCTCGTGACGAACGAGATCGGAAGCACTTCTCTTGGGAAATAGATTTTTTTCACAAGGTCCTGCTGGCTCACGACCGCCATAGCGCCGCCGGATACCGACGAGCTGAAAAATACCCACGGGATCATCACCACGGTCAGGAATAAATAATACCGCTCGATGTCCATGCGGAAAATCCGCGAAAAAACGACCGTATACACGATAATCTGGCACAGCGGGTTGATAAACGTCCATAAAAACCCAAGCACCGAGCTTTTATACCTGCCCCGCAGGTCCCTGCGCACAAGGCTTTTGATCATCTCCCGGTAGCCAAACAGCTCCCTGCATTTTTTCCACATGTTACGATTCCTCTTTTCTAGGCTTTTTGCAGCATTACAAATACCCTGCTAAAAATAAGATCCGGCAGGCAAGGTCGTCCAGGCGGTTCTGACGGTATATCGCTTGATCGAAAACGAGCTGCCATTTCTTTTTCTCATCCGCTCTGTATGCGCACAGCAATCCGAGGCTGCGTGCGTTTCGTTTGTTCTGAGCGTCCGTTTCCAAAAGCTCTGCATAGGCATCCCGAAACAAAGCCGCCTGCCCCGACAGCTTATGCCGCAGCCCGCCGAAATGCAGCGCCCGGTTTTTCCAGCGGGCGGCTGCGGTTTTTTGCATCCCGATCTGGTTTTTCTCATGCTGGCGGTACAGGATATATGCGTTCGGGTCATAATATACGCTGCCAAAATACGACGCGCTCAGATACATCCACCAGTCATGCAGAACCGTTCCGTCCGGCAGGTGGCTTCTCACAAGCTCCAGCAGCTTCCTGTTAAATACCTGCGTACATCCGATGCAGATATTTTCCGTCAGTGCATTTCCAAACGAAGGCTTTCTGACGCAGCGGGCTGGAACCGTTTGCTGTATCCGCAAATCTTTGGAAGCGTAGATTACGTTTCCCGCATAAAGTAAGGGACGCCCCGGATATTTTCGTTCCATTTTTTCCAGACAGGAAACCGCGTGCGCCAGCTTTCCTTCCAGCCAGACATCGTCCTGGTCTGCGAATGCGTAATAGCTGCATGAACAGCCTGCGTGTTTTAGCAGATGAAAAAAACTTTTTGCCGTACCCAGGTTCTGCCCGGAATATGCCGACAGATTCGCGTATTTTTTCGCATAATTTCTCAGGATGCGCTGTGTGCCATCGCCAGAGCCGTCGTCGCGTACAAGGATGGATACCTGTACGCCCTTTTGTGACAAAATGCTGTCTAGCTGCGCCGGCAGATAGTGTTCGCCGTCATAAGCTGACAGCAGTACTTGTACGCTTTTCTGCTTGTGATTGTGCTTCTGCTTTTCCTGCTCGTTCATTTTTCTCCTGAAATTCCAGTACTCTATTCAGCCAGAATTGTACCTGTACCCTGCCCGGATGAGTACTGGTGGAAAGTCCGGGTTATGTCTGTGTAAACTGCATATAAATCTGCCGCATCCTGTCTCCCACGATATTCCAGTCATAGTTTTTTATTTTCTGCCTGTTATGCTCTCCATAGGCAAGACGCAGCGCCTGATCCGCGCATACCAGCTCCAATGCGTCCTGGAGTGCTTTTATGCGCTGCTTTTTAAATGGCTTACCCGCATACCGGATACCGCCCGCTGCGTCAATCAATTCCCGGTTTCCGCGGATATCCGATACGACGCACGCAAGCCCTGATGCCATTGCTTCCATAAGAGCAGCCGGAAGCCCTTCCTGGATAGACGGAAATACGAATATGTCCGCGTTTCGGTACAGCCGCCCCACATCCTTTTGAAACCCCAGCAGCCTGACCTTATTTTGAATGCCAAGCCTGGCTGCCTGGCGAAGCAGCCTTGCCTTACATTTGCCCTGCCCGCAAATCAGGTAATAGATGTTCTGGTTTTTCATCCGGGCAAGCGCAGCCAGCACTTCCCGGTGGTTTTTCCTTTTGCTTAGTTCCCCGACAGAAAGAAGCACGACGGCGTTTTCTGGAATCTGGCAGTTTCTGCAAAATGCTTTCCGCTCCCCGTTTCTCCTGCCGCCCAAAAACCGTGCGGCGTCAATCCCAATGCCAGGAATATAGCAGGTTTTCCCGGCGTTTAGGCTGCGCTTTGCAAGCTGGTAATCCTCCCTGTTCACGGTAACCAGCACATCTGTCCAGTACGACAGCAGCTTTTCTGCCGGATAATACAGCAGCCAGTTCCAAAACGGGGCGCCCTGGTAAAAATGAAACCCATGTGCCGTATAGACAACCGGAAGCCGCAGCTTATGCCCGGCAAGCCTTGCCAAAGCCCCTCCAACCGGAGACTGGCAGTGCATCCACGCAAAACGCTGTTCTTCCATCAGCCTTCGCACGCTCCGATACGCCCGGATACAGGAAAAAACCGAATAAGCGCTGCGCGGGCAGTCCCACGGATGGATGGTTACGTGCATATTTGTCAGTTCCCGTTGCAGCTCGTCCAGCTTTTTGCGGTCACACGTATTGCCTTTTTGGAAATTACAAGCTACATGCACTTCATAGCCAAGCTCCTGCATCAGCCTGATATTCGGCAGGTTGAACTGGTCGATCATCGAAGCGACCGAAGCAAGCATCAGTACCTTTTTTGCATTGTTACGCTTCATTCATAATCTCCGCTACGGACTTCATAATCTTGACATACATAGAATAGCTGTCCGCCCGCTTCCCGGCAGGCGCTTTTCCTGCCGGCGCCTCCGGCGGGTTCCACATATCCAGCACTGCTTCAGACGGAAGCACCGCTCCCCAGAGCAGTTCATCAGCCCCTGCTTCCAGCGCCCCGCAGATGCTTACAAACGTCTCCAGGCTCATAATCCTCGTGCCGCGCTCAATATGCCCGAGAAACGACATACTGATCCCGCATTTCTTCGCAAGAATATCCTGTGACCAGCCTTTTGCCTTGCGCACCTGGCGGATACGCATTCCCATTTTGCTGTAATCGAGTTCCTTCATACTTCCTCCAGTCTGCATCGAACAACTGTTTTTGTAAAAACATAACATTTTCATATAAAAAGTTGTGTTTTACAAAGATCGTTTTATTAATAAAAACCCTTGTAAATAGGGCAAATGCACTTATTTCAGAACGACATTAGAAAAAGAAACGATCCGTTTTTGCTTTTTTTACAATGGCATGGGTGTTTCGATTTTGTTTTGAAATAGTGGAATTTTTTGTTGATTTTGTAATTTTTCTGGGTGTATGGGCGACATATTTTAGTAAATACTGCCAATTTTTTTATTCCTATTGCAAAAAAGAAAAAAGTAGTATAGAATACTTTCAGATAACAAATTATATGAAAATGTTATGTTTTAGAATCTTTCCTCTTTGTATGGCAACTTTTTCACGGCAGGCGTCCTACTTTTCCCAACATCTTCATTTATTAAAGACAGCATATTAACATGCGTTCCTTATTTTGTACTGTTGAAAAATATAGATTTCTTTACTTACCTGACATAAGAATGCTATAATAACTGTATGAAAAGAATAACGAAGCTTTTTGGCAGGACGGAGGAATGCAGGATGCGTTATTTTAATACAGAGGGCTGCTGCAAGCCGCAGATTCACTATATGGTCCGTCTGGACGACAGGCTGGAACAGATAAAGAGGCTTTATGTTGACAGAGGAAAATACGTAGTGTTAAACCGTGGCAGACAATATGGAAAAACGACAACACTGATGGCGCTGGCGCAATTTCTAAAGTCAGAGTATCTTGTATTGTCGATGGATTTTCAATGTATCGGGACAGAGGAATTTGCGGATGCGTCCTCCTTTGTGCGTGCGTTTGCGTCTATGGCGAAAGGTGCATTAAAAAAAGCGGAAACTGGAAACGGGACGAAGCTGGCGGAGCTTTTAGAGCAATTTGCGCCTGGTTCCAAAAAACGGACACTGCGGGAATTATTTGCCGTATTCAGCAGGATCTGTGAAAAAGCTGACAGGCGGGTTGTGCTGATCATTGATGAAGTGGACAGTGCATCCAATAATCAGGTATTTGTCGACTTCCTCGCACAGCTTCGGGTATATTACTTAAACAGGGAAGAACGCCCTGTGTTTTATTCTGTAATACTAGCAGGCGTGTACGATATTAAAAATCTGAAACTAAAAATACGCCCGGATGCCGAGCGCCAATATAACAGCCCCTGGAATGTTGCGGCAAAATTCAGCCTGCCGATGAGCTTTTCGCCCAGCCAGATCAGGGCGATGCTTGCAGAATATGAAGCGGACATGCAGACAGGTATGGATATCGAAGCGGCTGCACAGTATATTTACCAGTATACCGCAGGCTATCCGTATCTTGTCTCGGTGGTTTGCAAATATCTGGACGAAGAGATTCCGTACCGGACGCAGTTGGAAGGTGCGGCATGTGTATGGACGAAAAATGGGATTGCAGAAGCTGTGAAACTGCTTTTAAAAGAAAACGTGCCTCTGTTTGACAGTATGGTAAAACAGCTAGACCTTTATGAAAATCTGCGCAGCATGATCCAGCAGATGTTATATCAGGGCAAGGCGATTCCCTATAGCCCGGCGGAAAAATCCATTCGATTGGGTGTGATGTTTGGTTTTCTAAAAGAAGAAAACGGCAGGGTTGCTATTGCAAACCGTATTTTTGAGATGTTTTTACTGAACCTGTTTTTAGCAGAGGAGTCGGTGCGCAGCAGGGCTTACCAGTATGGGGAGCGTGACAAAAACCAGTTTCTTACGGACGGCAGGCTGAATATGAGGCTTGTACTGGAAAAGTTTGTGATTCATTTTTCAGATATTTATGGCAGAAACGATGACGCGTTTATTGAGGAAAACGGACGCAGGTTTTTTTTGCTGTATTTAAAACCTATCATCAACGGCGTTGGGAATTATTACCTTGAAGCGCAGACGAGGGATGCAAGACGGACAGATGTGATTGTGGATTACCGCGGGGAACAGTTTATCGTGGAATTAAAGATCTGGCATGGAAATGAATATAACCAGCGCGGAGAACGGCAGCTTGCAGATTATTTGGATGCCTATCACCAAAAGGAAGGCTATTTGGTAAGTTTTAATTTTAATCAGAAGAAAGAAACAGGGGTGAAGGAGATTCGGATTGGAGAAAAAACGATTATCGAAGCTGTTGTGTAGCAAAATCCTTCATTTGAAAACTGTTCAAAACAAGCAACTCATGTTACAATAGTTTCGTACAATACTAGCATTTAGAAAGGAAACGTTACCATGGAAGAACACATCGAAACGATGGAAGATTACAAAGAAGAGCTGGAAGCCTCTTTTCGGCGCATCCGCGAAGGCGATATCCTGACCGCAACCGTCATCGCCGTATCCGAAGAAGAAGCCACCCTGGACTTAAAATATTACGCGCCAGGCATTATCAAGGCACAGGATTTAAGCGACGACCCTGATTATTCGATTCTGACCGAGCTGCACCCTGGCGATGAGATCCAGGCAACCGTGATCCGGCTGGACGACGGGGACGGCAATATTCTTCTGTCCAAAAAAGAAGCAAACCAGATGCTTGGATGGGAAAAGCTGAAAACAGCGATGGAAAACGAAACCATATTGACCGTACGCGTAAAAGAAGCCGTCAATGCAGGCGTCATCGCTTATGCCGAGGGGATTCGCGGCTTTCTTCCGGCTTCGCAGCTAAGCCTTGACTATGTGGAGGATACGTCGGCATTTATCGGCAAAGACCTGGACGTACGCGTGATTACCGTAGACGAGCAAAAAGAAAAGCTGGTGCTGTCGGCAAAGAGCGTCCTGCGTGAACGTGAAGAAGAACAGCGCAGGCATCGGATCTCCATGCTTGTTCCTGGCTCTGTTGTGGAAGGCACTGTGGAAAGCCTGACGAATTACGGCGCCTTTGTAAATATCGGGAACGGGCTGACCGGGCTGGTCCATGTATCCCAGATCTGCACAAGGCGTATCCGCAAGCCTTCCGAGGTACTCAAAACCGGGCAGTCTGTACGCGCAAAGATCCTGCATACCAATGATAACCGGATCTCCTTAAGCATCCGCGCACTGGAAGAGATGGCGCAGGAAGAGGACGATACTTCTGCCGAAGCGATCGAATACAGCTCCAATGAATCTGCTACTACTTCCCTTGGCGATTTAATCGCAAAATTAAATCTTCCAAAAGAATGACAAAGACGAAAAAGAAAGCCGTTGTTGACAAACAAGGGCTTTCTTTGATGTTACTGCATATTTTGCAGCTTTTTATTTGCCTTTTGAAAGAACTTGTCATTCTCAATGATAAAACGCTCATGCGTCCCCTGTCCAATCAAGCCAGCCTGGTCAAACGCCTGCACGTCAAATATGAGCTTGCGCCCGTCTACTTCCACAAGCTTGCTTACACAGCGCACACTCATGCCTACCGGTGTCGCTGAAGTATGGTGGATCGTCAGTCCCGTCCCGACGGTACCGCTTCCGGCTTCCAGTTCTTCCTGTACGCTTTTCATACAGGTCTCTTCCATCAGCGCTACCATTGCCGGAGTTGCATATACCTCCAGCATCCCGCTGCCTAATGCCGCAGCAGTCGTTTCTTTTGTCACAGTTTTTGTTATTTCATTACTGATTCCAACTGTCAGCATCACAATTCTCCTTGTAGCCTTTGCTGCTTTCCATGCTCTTTAAACTCTTGATAAATATTCGCCTGTTCTTGTGTCGATTTTAATGGTATCTCCCTGGTTGACAAACAGCGGCACGTATACCGTCGCACCCGTCTCTACGGTTGCAGGCTTGGTCGCGCCGGTTGCAGTATCGCCCTTAACGCCTGGCTCTGTCTCTGAGATCTCCAGCTCTACAAATAACGGCGGCTCTACCGCGAACACTTCCCCGTTGTAAGAGCAGATTTTTACCATTTCGTTTTCTTTTACGAATTTCAGCGCGTCGCCGATCGTGGCTGTCCCAATAGGGATCTGGTCATATGTCTCGACATCCATAAAATAAAACAGGTCGCCGTCTGAGTACAAGTACTGCATATCCTTACGGTCAATACGCGCCTGCGGGCATTTGTCCACCGGACGGAACGTCTTTTCCACAACGCCGCCGCTCTTGATGTTTTTTAGCTTCGTCCTTACAAAAGCTGCGCCCTTGCCTGGCTTTACATGCTGAAATTCAATAATCTGATAAATATTTCCTTCAAATTCAATCGTAATTCCGTTTCTAAAATCTCCTGCTGAAATCATTCGATTCTTTCCTCCTTAAAACTATCTGGGTTTTCTACCCACTTTTTCTATCATATAATAAAAAGATCTATTTTTCAACTGTTTTTTCACGAAAAACCGCAATTTACTGCCGCTCTTCGATCGCGTGAATCATATCGATGCGCGTCTGGTGCCTGCCGCCTTCAAATTCCGCGTCCAGATACGCCTTTACAATATCCTTTGCCGTCTCGATGCCTACGATCCTGGAGCCGAACGCAATAATATTCGCGTTGTTATGCTGCTTGACAAAACGTGCCGTCGTCGTCTCTGAGCAAACGGCGGCGCGTACGCCCTTCACCTTGTTTGCCGAAAGCGAGATGCCCACGCCTGTCCCGCAGATTAGTACGCCGCAGTCCGCTTCCCCGGCTGCAATGGCACGTCCGACCTTTTCCCCGATCTCAGGATAATTACAGCTTTCTGTCGTATCTACGCCAAAATTAATGACCTCGTGCCCAAGCTCCTGCAAATATTTGACAAGTTCTTTTTTCATATCCGGCGACGCATGGTCGTTTCCAATAATAATTTTCATAATCTTTCCCTCTCTTGTACTCATTTTTTACCGCCCTTACAACGATGCCGATCCTGTTTGCCCTGCTTTTTCAGCCATTTTTTATAAAAAAACAGCACGATTTTTTCAGGATAGCGCTTTAAAATAATCTGGATCTCTTCCTTTGGATTCATCGGCTTTACCAAAACCGTCCGAATGCCCGCCAGGTTTGCGCCCCAGACGTCCGTAAAGATCTGGTCGCCCACAAACAGCGTATTGCCGGCATTCGTTTTCATCATCCGCATCGCCTTTTTATAATTTGCCGTACGCGGCTTATGTGCCTTGTGTATATACTTTACTTTTATGTGTTCATTAAACATCCGTACCCGGGGCTCTTTGTTGTTTGACAAAAGGCAGCACTGATAGCCCAGCTTTTTTAAATGCGCAAACAGCTCCCTTGCACGCGCGTCCGCGGGCGCCCCATGCGGAACAAGCGTATTGTCAATATCAAAAATCACTCCCCGGTATCCTTCCTGGTACAATCCGTCAAAATCAACCTGATATGCCGAATCCAGGTACTGCGTTGGATAAAACGTCTGTAGCATGTTCTTTCCCCTATTTATCCAATATTTTTTTCAGTTCATCCATAAACGTATTAATATCCTTAAACTCACGGTACACCGATGCGAAGCGCACGTATGCCACCGCTTCCAAGTCCTTGAGCTTATCCATAACAATCTCGCCGATCGCTGTGCTTGGAACCTCTTTTTCTTCCAGATTAAAGATCTCTGTCTCAATATCGTCCACCAGCTTATTGATCCTGTTTACAGAAATCGGGCGCTTATGACAGGCACGCAGAATGCCTGCCTCTATTTTGGAACGGTCAAACTGTTCTCTGTTATTATCCTTTTTGATCACGATTAAAGGAATCGTCTCTACTTTTTCATAAGTCGTAAAACGCTTTTTGCATACGTCGCACATTCTGCGGCGGCGTATGGAATTATTATCATCCGCTGGCCTTGAATCGATGACTCTCGTATTATCACTGCTGCAAAATGGACACTTCATGTCTGCCTCTCCTCCCCGGATTTTTCCTGTGTAAAAACACTTCTAGGCTCAGTTTAACCTTTTGCTTCATGCCTGTCAACGGATTTTTATAATTTGTGCGTTGCTTCCTTTTCGTCTACATCTACAAGGATAATTTCCGGCCCGATCTTGACGACATCGCACCATTTGATAAACAGCTCATACTCCCGGCAGAAGATTCCAAAAAAATGCCCAGGCCCCGGCAGGATCAGTGCACGAATACACCCGTCCTTTTCATCGATATCCAGATCCACCACATTTCCCAGGCATTTGCAGTTTTTCATATTAATCACATTTTTTTCCTGTAATTCCCGCAGCCGCATACTGACCATCCGCTTTTTTATTACTATATGCATCCGGCAAAAACACGTCACTCAAGCAGCCTGTTTTTTTGCAGAAAATATACGGATCAGACGTTAAATCGAAAGACAATGACATCCCCGTCTTTGACCACATACTCTTTTCCTTCCAGCCGTACCAGCCCTTTTTCCCGCACCGCCGCGATGCTGCCGCCCGCGATCAGGTCTTGGTAAGCCACAACCTCGGCGCGGATAAATCCCCGTTCAAAATCTGTATGGATCTTGCCTGCCGCCTGCGGCGCCTTCGTGCCGTTTTGAATCGTCCACGCCCGCGTCTCGTCCTCTCCCGAGGTCAGAAAGCTAATCAGCCCCAGCAACTGGTAGCTTGCCTTAATCAGCTTGTCCAGCCCCGACTCCTTAAGCCCAAGCTCTTCTAAAAACATCGCGCGCTCTTCGTCGTCCAGCTCCGCAATCTCCTGCTCGATCTGCGCACAGACGACAAATACCTCACTGGACTCTTCCTTCGCCAAAGCACGCACCCCTGCCACATGCGGATTCGACGCACCGTCGTCCGCCAGGTCATCCTCTGCTACATTCGCCGCATAGATCACCGGCTTTGCGGTCAGCAGGTTATAGGCCTTAAACCATGCCAGGCCATCCTCATCCTCTAAAGGCGCATACGTTTTCGCCGGCTTTCCTTCTTCCAGATGCGCCTTGACTGCCTCGGCAAGCTTTAATTCCTTCGCAAGCGTCTTATCCATCCGCGCCTGCTTCGCGATCTTTGCGATCCTGCGCTCCAAGATCTCGATATCAGAAAAAATAAGCTCCAGATTGATGGTCTCGATATCCCTTGCCGGGTCAATGCTGCCGTCCACATGCACGATGTTTTCGTCCTCAAAGCATCGGACGACATGCACGATCGCGTCCACTTCCCGGATATTCGCAAGGAACTGGTTGCCGAGCCCCTCGCCCTTGCTCGCCCCTTTTACAAGCCCTGCAATATCCACAAACTCGATAACCGCCGGCACGATCTTCTTGGACTGGTAAAGCGCCCCCAGCTTGTTGATACGCTCGTCCGGCACGGATACGATCCCGACATTCGGGTCGATCGTACAAAATGGGTAGTTTGCAGATTCCGCGCCTGCTTTTGTGAGTGAGTTAAATAAAGTACTTTTTCCTACGTTTGGCAGGCCAACGATGCCTAGTTTCATAATTGATTAAACCTGTCTGAATATCCCTTATTTTCAAGGATTTCTTCCTTTCTGTCTATTTTTTAAGTGGGTTTGGCACAATATCGCCCCTGTTACTCCTTGATTTTATCAATCAGTGTAAGATTTACTCCCATACAACAACATGTTCTTTTCTTGCCAGTAACATGCGTTTTTGAACCTTTTGAAAATCATTGACTGCTCTCTCAATCATTTCACCATTGCCAGGCATACCATCACCTCCTGTTACACTTTTACAATTGTTAAACTGTGTTTAAGTATATCACAATATTTGTACAGAGTCTATAAAAGGTGCAAAGCCTTGATCGTTTTCATCAGATTTTACACCTTTTGTTAACTGCTGCTATTCAGTTGTCATTTTTATTCGTCCGATCCATCCTCGCTGTCTTTTTTCTTTTTCCCTTCTACTGATTAAATACAATCCACAATATCATCACTTGAAAAATTTTTAGCTTTCCACCCTCCAGATCCGCCTGCCTGTCCGACCATACGGATGGTTTACAACTCCACTTTGATAGAAAACCCTTCAAAAATTCCAACCGGGACTTCCTCTCCAAACGCATACTGTTCCACAATCTCGCAATCGAACTGATACGCCATAACCTGTGCTTTCTCTGGATCGACAATCCAATATTCCCGCACGCCCGCGGCGGCATATTTCATCATCTTTTTGATATAATCCCTCGGCCTGCTGGTCGGCGATACGATCTCAATCACCCAGTCCGGCGCGCCGTGGCAGCCTTTCTCGTCTAACTTCGACGGGTCGCAGATCACCGTAAGATCCGGCTCCAGGTAGTTTTTCTGATCCGCGTCATTTAAAAATACAGCGAAAGGAGCGGCAAGCACCTGGCAGTTTCCGTTATTTTCTTTGATATAATTATAAATTCGATTATGCAAATAGCTGGAAATTCTCTGATGCGTCCAGCTCGGCGGAGCCATATTGTAAATTCGCCCGTCTATTAATTCTGCCCGTTTCCCGTCCGGCAGATGATAAATATCTTCAATCGTATACATTTGATCTTCTTTTAATAAAGCATCCATAATATCCCCCCTGCATTTAATCCCGTGCCTCTACCAGAATTAAGATCCCATCTGAAAGCGCAATCTGCGCCTGTTCCTCTACGATTTCGTTGCTGATCCCAAGCGAGGAAAATCCGCCCAGCGTATAGTTATGCAGCGGATATTTAAAGCCGGTCAGCGTTACGCCCGTCACCTGTGTCGTAAGCGGCAACAAAGAGATATAGTTCCCGTACTGCCCTGCCTTTGTCAGCACCGTCTGGTCCTGGATCAGCCGGATACGGTTGTGCGGGTCGACCAAACAGCAAGGCACCCCGCGTTCCATCGCAAAGCCAAGCAGCCGCACGGTGCCTAACATATGGTCAAGCCTGGTTCCTGTGCCGCCCAAGATATGGATCTCACTGCTGCCCCTTTCCAGGGCAAGAAACAGCGCAAGCTCGGTATCGACGGCGTCTTTTTCCGGCTGGTACTGATGAAACACAATTCCAGGGTCACGGCGCAGCGCTTTTATCTGCCGCGGGTCTGCGGAGTCAAAATCACCCAGCACTTCATCTGGTCTAAGCCCTGCCTGTATAAAAAAATGAATGCCAGAGTCCGCGGCGATTTGATAGTCAAACTTCTGCTGACGGATGTATGAGACAGCAAAAGAGGCATCTACCGTACCCCCTGTCACAATTAAAGTTTTCATCCGCAAATGCCCCTTTCTGTATTTCTCAGTACTTTTTCCGCCCGGCAAGCTCCTCGTACAACTGCTTGTAGTTTTCATAGCGCGCCGGGTGGACGCTGCCCTGCGCCACGGCTTGTTTGACGGCGCAGTCCGGCTCGCTGATATGGCTGCACCGAACGTACCTGCACTGCGGCTCGTATGGCGCAAATTCTGTGTAATACTGCCCAAGGTCCTCTTTTTCCATATCGGGCAGAAACAAAGAGCCAAATCCTGGCGTATCCATCAGGTACGTCGTACCTTCGATATGGACAAGCTGCGTATGCCTGGTCGTCTGCTTTCCGCGGCTGATCTTGCGGCTCAGCTCGCCCGTCTCCATGCCTGCGTTTGGCTGTAGCAGGTTGGTCAGCGAAGATTTGCCGACGCCCGAAGGCCCGCAGGCGGCAACGGTCTTTCCGCAAAGCGCAAGGCGCAGCTCATCGATTCCTTCTGCCTGCTTTGCGCTTGTAAACAGCACCGGATAGCCGCAGCCACTGTAAATCTGCGCCAGAGCCTGCCGTTCCTGCGGTTCAAGCAGCTCCATTTTGTTAAAGCAGATCGTTACCGGAATCTGCTGCATCTGCATAAAAACCAAAAAACGGTCTAACAGATTCAGGTTCGGCTGCGGATTTGCCGCCGCAAAGACAACAAGCGCCAGGTCGATATTAGCAACCGCCGGACGAAACAGCTCATTTTTCCGCGGAAGAATCTCTTCCACATTTCCGGTCTTTTCCTCTTCGCTAATAACCGCAATGTTGACCATGTCCCCGACTAACGGCTTGATTTTCTGCTGGCGGAAGATTCCTTTTGCCCTGCATTCATAGACGCCAGATCCTGCCGCGTGTACGTAGTAGAATCCGCCAATCCCTTTTAATATTTTTCCCTGCATCACGATTCCCTGCTACTTCTGGACAAATGTCACCGGCTGCTCCTGCGTCTGCGCATCGCCGTCGTCGAGTATCCATTCAATATAGATCGTTCCTGTGCTGGTTGTAATCGTCTCCTTCGTGCTGATTACATATGGGAACGAAGAAATCGGTACGCCTGACCACTCGTCGATTACTGCGCCGTTTGCGTCCATCAGGCTGATATTTGCCGAAATGACCGATTCGCTGTTCTCCGGCTCCTCGATCTTTAAGTCCTTCATGCCGTATAAAATCTCTTCTTTGCCCAGGCTGACGACATAATCTACCTTGCTGTGCGCATTGACGCTGCTACCTGCCTGCGGCGTCTGGCTGATAATACAGCCTTCCGGTATCGTATCATCGTATGCCGAATCGATATTGTTCCCTCTTTCCAGTTTTGCATCCAACAGCTTCTGCGCCGCCTCGCTTTCCGTACATTTGCGCAGGTCAGGCACCTGTACCTGTTCGATGCCTTTGCTGATCGTAAGCGTCACGACATCTCCCTTTTTCACCCTGGCGCCTGCTTCCGGCGACTGGCGGATCACTGTGCCCTCCGGCAGCTCGTTAAACTCATACCTGGACTCTGGATTGACCTCCAGCCCGCGCGCCGTCAGCATATCCCTGGCGGTTGCAGCCGGATTGCCGGTTACTTTGATCATTTCAAAGTCTGCCGGGCCGCTGCTGACAGTCACCTGGATGACTGTGCCTTCTGCTACCGACTTGCCTTCTTCAATATCCTGTTCTGCGATCAGGCCTTCCTCGTATTCGTCTGAAGCCTTGGTGCCAAGCCTGCGCAGCTCCAGTCCCAGTTCCTTTAATTCACTGCGCGCCTCATCCAGCTCTTTGCCAAGAATGTTAATCATCTTTACTTTCTTTTCTTTATCCTTCTGGCCCTTATTGGCATCGTCCGCATCCGACTGCATATCGGTATCGGACGCTTCGATATCCGGGAACGTAACCTCGTCCTGCGTCTGCCCGCCGCCTCCAAACGGAAGCTTAAAGCTGCCGAACATGCTCGCCGCAAGGTAAATTACAATCAACAGGATAATGACGGCGGCAACAATGCCCATAATCGTCATTGCCTTTTCCATTTTCGGATTTAAAAATCCGCCCTCATCTTCGTCCTCCTCGTCCTCTTCACGCAGCGGGCGGCGCTGCTTTTGCGGCATTTCCTGTTCCCGGACATGGATGCCCGCGGTCTCTTCCCGGATCTGGTTGACCTCATCCTGGGAAATCATGCGTGTCTTATCCTGGATAAACGCCGGGGAAAGCACGACAAAGTCCTCGTCCGGGCTGACAAGCGCGTGCCTTAAGTCCTCTAACAGCTCGCCGATCGATGAGTACCTGCGATCGGCGCTCTTTTGCGTACATTTTAAAATAATTTTTTCCAGGCTGATCGGCAGGTCCGGCACAAAGCTGCGCGGAGACTCCATTTCCTCCTGCAAATGCTGGATCGCGATTGCTACCGTCGTATCGCCGTCAAACGGCACCCGCCCGGTAACCATCTCATACATAACGATGCCGAGCGAATAAATATCGCTTTTGCCGTCCACAAACCCATTGCGCGCCTGCTCCGGCGAGGAATAATGGACGGAGCCCATCACATCCGAATGGATCGTATTGCTCGTAGCCGCACGCGCAATGCCAAAGTCTGTTACTTTGACTTTGCCTTCGGTTGAGATCATAATATTCTGCGGCTTGATATCGCGGTGCACAATATTTTTATGATGCGCCGCTTCAATGCCGCGCCCTACCTGGATCGCGATGCTGATCGCTTCCTTATAGGACAACTGGCGTTTTTTTTCAATATAGGTCTTAAGCGTAATGCCTTCCACATATTCCATCACAATATAATGAAAGCCTTCCTCGCTCCCGACATCATAGATATTTACAATATTTGGATGCTCCAGCCCCGCGGCAGACTGTGCCTCCGTGCGAAACTTCGTGACAAAATTGACATCCTCGGCAAACTCCTGCTTTAATACCTTGATCGCTACAAACCTGCCAAGGACATGGTCTTTTGCTTTATATACATCAGACATGCCGCCTGCGCCGACTACGGCGAGTATTTCGTACCGGTCTGCTACAAATTTCCCTTCTTCTAACATTCTTTCACCTCATCAGCAAACGGATCTATGATAATGACAGAGATATTATCCTTTCCGCCATTTCGATTGGCTGCCGCCACAAGCTGCCCCACGCCCTGCGCCAAATCCGGCTCGCCCGAAAGAATCCGAAAGATCTCCTGATCCTCCAGCATATTCGTCAGCCCGTCGGAGCATAGTAAAATCCGGTCGCCAGGCACGATGTTCACTTCAAAAAAGTCTGCCTCGATGTCTTTCACCGCGCCTACTGCCCTTGTAATAATATTTTTATCAGGATGGATTCTCGCCTGTGCCTGGTTCATCTCCCCCATTCGCACCATTTCCTGTACGAGCGAGTGGTCTTTGGTTACCTGTAGGATCTCCTTGTTGATCTTGTACAGGCGGCTGTCGCCTACATTTGCGACATACAGGCAGTCTCCCGCGATCGTAGCGCCCACAAAAGTCGTACCCATCCCGCGCAGGCGCGGGTCCTCGGCTGACAGCGCAAGCAGCCCGGCGTTTGCCTGGCGCAAGGCTGTCCCAAGCAGTGCAATCGGCCCCGACAGCCTGCTTTGTGCAACGGCACGCACCACATGCTCTACCGTATACCTGGAAGCAAAGTCTCCTGCATTATGACCGCCCATCCCGTCCGCAACGATAAAAAGATTCGCAAGATTTCCAACCGGAGCCTTGGACGCATAGATATAATCCTGGTTCATTTCACGACGCATTCCTACATCTGTCATGGAAAATGTCTTCATCTTACTCGCCTGCCTTTCACACAGTTTCTGCCTGTTTCGCCTGATATTTCTTTCGTAGCTGCCCACATGCGCCGTCGATATCGCGGCCTAGTTCTCTTCTTATAGTAACATTAATTTTATTTTTTTCAAGTTTATTTTTAAAAGCCGCCGTCGTATTTTCATCCGGCTGCTGAAACTCCCGCTCTTTCACCGGGTTGACAGGAATCAGGTTCACATGGCAGTTTCTGCCTGCAAGCAGCCTGCTCAATTGCTCGGCATCCTCCTTCGTATCATTGACCCCATGCATCAGGCTGTATTCAAACGTCATCCGCCTGCCCGTTTTTTCAAAATAGTAATCACATGCCTCCATAACCTCTGAAAGCGCATACTGCGCGGCAACAGGCATGATCGACAGGCGTTTTTCCTGCGTCGGCGCATGGAGCGAGAGCGCCAGCGTGATTTGCAGCGTCCTGTCGGCAAGCGCCCGCATCTTCGGCACAATCCCGCAGGTAGAGACGGTAAGGCTGCGCTGGCTGATATGCAGCCCGCCTTCATCCGAAATAAGTTCCAGAAAGCGCAGCAGGCTGTCATAGTTATCCAGCGGTTCCCCGGTGCCCATCACAACGACATTGGAGATCCGTTCCCCGATATCCTGCCCGATCCGGTACACCTGCTCCAGCATCTCGGACGGCTTTAAGTTCCGCACCAGCCCGCCGATCGCCGAGGCACAGAATTTACATGCCATCCGGCAGCCCACCTGCGAGGAGATGCACACGGAATTGCCATACTGATACCGCATCAGCACGCTCTCGATCATATTTCCATCCGGCAGTGCAAACAGGTACTTTCTCGTGCCGTCCAGCTTAGACGCCTGCACCTCTACAGGCTTTAATACGGTAAGGCGCGACGTCTCCTTTAATTTACGGCGCAGCTCTTTGGATAAATTGGTCATCTCGTCAAAATCCGCGGCATGTTTTTCATGCAGCCACGCAAACACCTGCTTTTCGCGGTACGGCTTTTCACCCAAAGCATTCAGGTACGCCGAAAGCTCCTCATGCGTCATCGAGCGGATGTCCGGCTTTTTTACAAATTCCGCAATGTAAAACCCGTCTCCGCCGCCAGCCTCTGGCAGGATCTGCCTTTCTAAAAGAAGCTCGAAATCACCGAACGAACGCAAAAACCACTGCGCATTGTCCTTATTTTCCATACGGCTGACCGTACACGTACTGTAAACCAGCCTTCCGCCCGGCTTCACATACTGCTGCACCACAGCAAGGATCTTACGCTGGATGCCGGCAAGCTCCTTGATCTTTTCTAGCGTCATATGGTAGCGGATCTCTTTTTTGCGGCGCAGTACGCCAAGCCCCGAACACGGCAGGTCGGCGATAACAAGGTCCGCCTTC
The DNA here is from genome assembly GCA_947090545.1 of uncultured Eubacterium sp. Classification (GTDB taxonomy): domain Bacteria; phylum Bacillota; class Clostridia; order Lachnospirales; family Lachnospiraceae; genus Eubacterium_J. The sequence goes on from CAMUPC010000006.1 coordinate 40,716, forward strand.
CCAAACAGCGAAGGGTCTGGTATTGTTGCATCCCAGACCTGCACCTGCATATTGGTAATCCGGCAGCGGTTTTTATTTTCCAGCAGCAGGCTGGCTTTGCGCTGCGTTAAGTCCCGTGCGAGCACCCTGCCGCTGCCGCCAAGCAGAAGTGCCGTATGTATCGCCTTGCCGCCGGGCGCCGCGCATACATCGATCACAAAATCGTTCTCCTTTGGCGCTGCCGCCTGTGCCGCAAGCATCGAGCTTACATCCTGCACATAAAACAGCCCTTCTTCAAAAGCAGACAGCGCCGCGATATGGTCATACCCCGTGATCTTAAGCGCATCCGGCACCTCCTGTACGCACTGCACCGTCACCCCTTCTGCTTCCAGACGCCTTGTCAGCTCTTCTTTGGTACAAAGGCACGTATTGACCCGGATGGTCACGGGCGCAGGCTGTGACAAAGCTTCCAGCATCCGTTCCATCGCTTCGGCGCCCAATTCTTCCTTCCACATCTGGGCCATCCACTCTGGAATCGAATAACGGACGGACAAATACCGCACATCCGTCACCTCCTCGCCATCCGTTTCAGGCTGGCTTGCCAGAAAAGACTCTTTGTCTGCATAAATCCGGCTGATCTGATCCTTGTTCCGGCTGACCTGGCGCAGCACGCCGTTGACAAAGCCGCTTAGGTTGTGAAACCCTTTTTTCTTTGCCAGGCGCACAGCCTCGTTACATGCCGCGGCATCCGGCACCGCGTCCATAAACCGGATCTGATAGACGCCCATGCGCAGGATGCCAAGGATCACCGGCTTCATTTTGCGCACCGGCACCTTGGAAAACCGGTTTAAAATATCGTCGATCTGAATCAGGTTTTCTAAGGTTCCTTCAAAAAGGCGGGTTAGAAAAGCACGTTCCTGTTTGCCCAGATACTGGTATTTTTCCAAAACATCCGAGACTGTGCAGCAGCCATTTGCATCCGGTTTCGTCGTATTCAGCAAAAGATCAAGCACCAGCTCCCTGGTGTTTACCGCCTTAATCATTGTCTCTTCCGCCAAATAACAGCAGCAGGCGAAGAAGCTGTAAAATAGCCGCCGCAGCACCGGCAACGTACGTAAGCGCGGCAGCTTTTAATACCTTCCTTGTATAAGGAAGCTCCTGCTCGCTTAAAATACCGGTATCGCCCAGAATGCGCACGGCACGGCTGGAGGCGTTAAATTCCACCGGAAGCGTGACAAGCTGGAACAGTACGGCTGCACAAAAAAATACAATCCCGATTTTACACATCATGCTTCCTGCGCCGCCAAACATAATTCCAAGGATAATCAAAGGCCACGCGGCCGCAGAACCAAAATTTGCCACCGGAACGAGGGCGCTGCGGATTTGCAGCGGAGAATAGCCCTGCTGGTGCTGGATCGCATGTCCGCACTCGTGCGCCGCAACGCCGACCGCCGCGACTGACGCAGAGCCGTACACAGAATCCGACAGGTTGAGCGTCTTGTTTTTCGGGTTGTAATGGTCTGTCAGGCTGCCCGCTACATGCTGTATCCTAACGTCATAGATGCCCGCGCTGTTTAATACCCGCTGCGCTGCCTGCGCCCCGGTCATATTGGACCTGCTGCGCACCCCGGCGTATTTGTTGAACGTCGTTTTCACACGCATGGAAGCAATCATGGAAACGAGCGCGCCGATCACGACAAGCAGATACGTTGGGTCAAAATAGTATCCGTACCGATATCCAAATGGCATATCAATCCCTCCTTATTCTTTTCATTCCAAATGCGTTCCTTCTCCCACCGGATACCCGCGCAGAAACGCGTCCACAGGCATCCGCTTTTTGCCTTCCAGCTGTACTTCCAGCAGGGAAAGCTGCCCTTTGCCTGTCTGTACCACGAGGCTGTGCTTATCTGCACGGACAACCTGCCCTGGCTGTGCACTGTCAATATCAGCAAGGACTTTTGCCCTCCAGATTTTCAGCGTCTTTCCATTGATGGAAGTATACGCGCTCGGCCACGGGTTCAGCCCGCGAACCAGCCGTTCGATCCAGGCAGCCTCCCTTGTCCAGTCAATCCTTCCCATCTCCTTTTTGATCATGCCGACATGGGTCGCCTGCGTATCGTCCTGCTTTGTGCGCGTCACCGTACCGTCCTTGATATGGGCTGCCGTCTGTACACACAGCCTGGCGCCTGCCTGCGACAGCTTCGTAAACAAACTGCCCCCGGTTTCCTCCTGGTCCAGGGAAACCTCTATGGTATCTAAAATGTCCCCGGTATCGATGCCGACGTCCATCTGCTGGATCGTAACGCCTGTTACCTGCTCCCCGTTGATGACTGCCCACTGGATCGGTGAAGCGCCCCGGTATTTCGGCAGCAGGGACGCATGGACATTGATGCAGCCGTATTTTGGTATTTCCAATACTTCCTTTGACAAAATCTGCCCAAACGCAGCCACCACAAAAAGCTCCGCCTCATACGTGCGCAGGTGCGCGGCGCACGCTTCCTCCCTGATCCGCCTTGGCTGGTATACCTCGATGCCCATCTCCATAGCGGCTGTCTTGACGGCGGAAAACTGCACGGCATTCCCCCTGCCCTTCGGCTTATCCGGCTGCGTAACCGCCAGCACGATTTCATGCCCGGCATCCGCAAGCGCCTTTAAAATCGGCACCGCAAAATCCGGCGTCCCCATAAAAATAATCTTCATTCGCACTCACCTGCACTTTCCCACAATCCATTTCGTCATGTTCCATTTTCTTAGTTTATGCACTGCTGCGTATTTTACTCATCATCCATCACAGCATCATGAATCTCTCCGATCACATGCTCCATATACATATGCCCGTCCAAATGTTCGATCTCATGGCACAATGCGCGCGCTAACAGCTCTTCGCCTTCGATCTCATATTCTGTCATGTCCTTATCGTATGCCTGCACGACGACGCGGTTTGGGCGCTTGACCTCGCCTGCCTTTCCCGGAAGGCTCAGGCACGCTTCATCTCCGGTCTGTTCGCCCTCTTCTTCCAAAATCTGCGGGTTCACCAATACAATCGGCCCATCTCCGATATCAATAACCGCAACCCTTCTTAAAATGCCAACCTGAGGCGCAGCAAGCCCGACGCCGTTTGCCTCATACATCGTATCAAGCATATCTTCGATTAATGTCTGGATATTGGGCGTCATCTCCTTTACCTGCTTACATACTTTGTTCAATATCGGGTCTCCCGCCACCCGGATCTGTCTGATTGCCATGTTCTGTCTGCTCCTTTTTTATTTTCCTTCTATTAAATATACAGGTTCCAACAATATATTAACCGTTCATTGGGTTAAAGTCAAACTGTACGCTGACTTTTTTCCATTCTGTCAAATCCGACAGCCGTTTTTCCAAAAAATCTTTCACTTTTACCAAAATCTGGAGGCTGGGATGCTTCATATATAATACCTTTCGGTAAACATCCCTGACTTTCGCAACCGGAGGGTCGGCAGGGCCAATCACCCCAAGCCGCTTCCAGACGCCGTCCGCGCCCGGCTTTTGAAGCTCTGCAAAAATCCACGCCGCGATCTGGCCCATACATGCCGCCGCATCCTCCTCGGACTCGGACGCCGTCAAAATATGCAGCATATGACAAACCGGCGGGTACTGCATCAGCCTGCGGTATAAAATCTCTTCTTCATAAAATGCAAGATAATCCTGCTCCTTCGCGGCACGGATGCAAAAATGGTCCGGCTGGTAAGCCTGGATCACCGCCACCCCGCGCTCCATCCCGCGCCCGGCACGCCCCGCCGCCTGCGTCACAAGCTGAAACGTCCGCTCCGCGGCGCGGTAATCGCTGATATTTAACGACAAATCCGCGGCAAGCACGCCGACCAGCGTTACATTCGGAAAATCATGCCCCTTTACGATCATCTGCGTGCCGACCAGGATATCCGCTTCCTGCCTGGCAAACGCGGACAGGATCTGCTCATAAGCATCCTTAGAGCGCGTCGTATCATAATCCATCCGAAGCACCCGCGCATTGGGAAACCGTTTTTGCGTCAGCTCCTGAATCTTTTGCGTGCCTGCCCGAAATCCCCCGATATAGCCGGAGCCGCACGAGGGGCACTGCTTTACCATCGGCGTCTCATAGCCGCAGTAATGGCAGACCAGCCTGCCGTTTTTATGCTGGCTTAGCGATACGTCGCAATGCGGGCATTTGAGCACACTGCCGCAGGCACGGCAGGAAACGAACCCAGCCATGCCCCTGCGGTTTAAAAACAGCATAACCTGCTGCTTTTTTGCCAGACGGTCCTGGATCAGTTCCTGAAGCCTCATGCTTAGAATCGAACGGTTTCCGGCGCGCAGCTCCGCGCGCATATCGACTACCTCGCAGTCTGCAAGCGCCGCGTCCTGCGCGCGCTTGTGCATCGCAAGCAGGCGGTATTCCCCTGCCTTCGCACGGTAATAGCTGTCCACAGACGGCGTCGCGGAACCCAGCACGACGCTCGCCCCTGTAAGCCCTGCCCTTGCAATCGCCGCGTCCCTCGCATGGTATTTGGGCACAGACTCGCTCTTATAGCTGCCCTCGTGCTCTTCATCGATCATAATAAACCCAAGATTTGAAAACGGTGTGAACAGCGCCGACCTTGGCCCGATCATAATATCGATCTCCCCGTTTTTCGCCCGCTCCAACTGGTCTGAGCGCTCCCCTGCCGACAGCCTGGAATTCAGGACGGACACCCTGTCGCCAAACCGCTCGTAAAAACGGCGCACTGTCTGGAACGTCAGCGCGATCTCAGGAATCAGCATAATACACTGCTTTCCCTTCGCCGCTGCATGGGCAATCAGCTCCATATAAACCTCCGTCTTGCCGCTTCCGGTCACCCCATACAGCAGGTACGTATGCTGTCTGCCCGCGTCAAATTCCTCCGTAACCTGGCGCACGATGTCCCGCTGGCATGGATTTAACTGGATGCTGCCGCTTTTTACGGACAAGCTGTCGTTTTCTTCGCGCCGCTGATCGTCTTTCCCTGCGATATCCGAGACCGGATTGCGGTAATACCGTTCCCGTTCGATGGTAAGAATGCCTTTTTCCTCCATGCCGCGGATCGTGGCGGCAGAGATGCCGAGGTCCTTTGTCAAATGTAAAAACGGCTGTACCGGGCATTCCAGCAGTTGTGCAAGCAGCTTTGCCTGCGCGGAATAATGCCTGCGCACACACTCCGCGTACAGGCTTTGCGCTTCCTTTTGCGTGACGCGCAGTCTTGCCTGCTTTTTTTCCTTCTGCCGCTCCTTACGCTTGACGGGAAGCACGGTTTTTAACGCCTGGTTCATCGTACCGCCGCAGCTTTTATGCATCCACGCGGCAAGGGCGATCAGCTCCGACTCAATCGAAACGGCGCCTTTTTCAATCGCCAGTATTGGCTTTAGCTTTGCTGCGTCATATTCCGGCGTATCGGTCAGCGCAACGACATACCCATGAATCCGGCGCCTGCCGAAGGGCACCGCAACGCGCATCCCTTCCGACAGCTCCTGTACAAGCGGTTCGGGCACGATATACTGAAACGTCTTATCCAGTTTTTCATGCGAAATATCTACGATTACATTTGCATACACCATCTAGCCCTGCTCCGTCCGTTTTTGCTCCGCCAGTATATCCGCAATCAGGTCCCGCTCATCCATCGGGTATTTCTTTCCCTGAATCTCCTGGTAGTCCTCATGCCCTTTGCCTGCAAGCACGATAACATCCCCCGGCTGTCCATGCGTAATCGCATACCGGATCGCTTCTTTGCGGTCAATGATCTCGACATACGCCCCGTCCGTCTTTGCAATGCCCTGCTTAATATCGTCTATAATCGCCTGCGGCTCTTCAAACCTTGGATTATCCGAGGTAATAATCGTAAGGTCCGCAAGGCTTCCAGACACCTCTCCCATCTCATAGCGGCGCAGCCTGCTGCGGTTGCCGCCGCATCCAAACAAGCAGACCAGCCGTCCCGGTTCATACTCCCTAAGCGTTGTCAAAAGGCTTTTTAAGCTCATCGCGTTATGGGCGTAATCAATCATCAGTGTAAAGTCGTCCGACACCTGAACCATCTCGATACGCCCTTTTACCCTTGCTTCCCTAAGCGCCTGCTTCATATTTTCCTGCGGGATGTCAAAATGCCTGCATACGGCAATTGCCGTCAGAGAATTGTAGACGCTGAACGTCCCTGGCACATCTACCTCCACATCCATCTCGCACAGCCCCGCGGCATGGTAAGCCACGCCAAGGTATCCCGGCTTATGCACGAGCCGGATGCCCTGCGCCTGCAAATCCGCCTGTTTTCCAGGAGAGACGCCGTAAGTCTCGATCTGGCACGTATGCCCTTTGACCACAGCATCCGCATGTGCATCGTCGATATTGATAATCCCAGTCCTGCACTGACGAAACAGCATCCCCTTGCAGGCAAGATATTCTTCAAACGAAGCGTGTTCATTCGGCCCGATATGGTCCGGCTCCAGATTCGTAAAAATGCCGATATCAAAAACAAACCCGCCGACGCGGTGCATCTTAAGCCCCTGCGATGACACTTCCATCACGCACGTATCGCAGCCCGCATCCGCCATCCTTCGGAAATACTGCTGCACAAGGTATGATTCCGGCGTTGTATTTGCCGCCGGGATATGCTCGTCTCCAATGACTGCTTCGATCGTGCCGATCAGCCCGACTTTATGCCCGGTGCTTTCCAAAATCGATTTGATCATATACGTCGTCGTCGTCTTGCCCTTGGTCCCCGTTACGCCGATCGTCTTTAGCTCGCGCGCCGGATGGCAAAACCATGCCGCGGACAACTGCGCCAGTGCAAGCCTTGTGTCGGATACCTGCAACACGGCAGGCCCCTGCGGAAGCTGCATCTCCTGCTCTGTGACAATTGCCGCCGCCTGCTGTTTTGCCGCTTCTTTAGCAAAATCATGCCCGTCAAACGCCGCGCCGCGGATGCATACGAAGATACATCCTGGCACCAGCTTTCTGGAATCGTAGACAAGCGCTGTTACTTCCCGGCTGATGCTTCCGGCAAGCAGCTTGTAGTCCATTTGTTCTGTTATTTTTTCAAGTGTCATTGTTGTATTGCCTCCATGCTTCTTTTTTGCTTCTTTTTGCTTCTTTGTTTGTGGTTCTTTTTTCTTATTTATTCGGTATTGCTCTCTATTATACAAATTTCTCTGTGGATACTCAAGTGCTTCTGCAAAAACATCGCCATATAAATTGGAAGATGCTTCGGTCGAGTGCTGCATTTTTTGAGAAAAGGACGCTGGAGGAAGGGGCGCGGGGCTTGCTTCCTGTT
>CAMUPC010000007.1 GCA_947090545.1 uncultured Eubacterium sp.
TGCTTAGGGCTCCTTACATTCTGGAATCGGAACAGGAAGCCAGCCCCGCTCCCCTATCTGCGGCGTCCCCCCTTCCCACACCACCCCAAACACTACAATCCCCCAACTTCTCGAACATCTCCCCCCCATATAACAACCATACACCCCAAAACGATTTTACACATTCTATTTTGAAACTGCTTGCGAATTATAAATTATGTGGTATGATACTAAGGAATTGAAACAAAAAACAAGAAAGGAGATTTTACATAATGACCCAAAATTCTACAGCAGCTTCCAAAACAAGCGTCCTTCGCAGGCTTGCCTCATACTACAAGCCATACCGCCGGGTATTTTGGACCGACATGTTTTTTGCATTTGTCTCCGCAGCAGTAGCACTCGTCATCCCTCTAGTCGTGCGGTATGTAACATCTGCGGTCAGCACAATGCCGATGCAGGAAGCACAAGGGATGCTGCTAAAGCTCGGCGTGATGCTTGCAGCGCTTGTGTTTGTGCAGTGGTTCAGCAATTATTATATAACAACGTATGGGCATGTGATGGGCGCAAAGATCGAGTATGATATGCGTGCTGAGATCTTTGACCATTATCAGAGGATGTCTTTTTCTTTTTATGATGAGCAAAAGGTTGGACAGCTTATGTCCCGGGTGACGAACGACCTGTTTGATATTACGGAGCTTCTGCACCATGGGCCGGAAAATATCGCAATATCGCTGATTAAGATTGTCGGCGCGTTTGTGATTTTGCTGTCGATCAATCCTTATCTTGTACTTGCCGCGTTTGCGCTCGTGCCTGTAATGCTGGTATTTGCGTACGTTTGCAGCAGGCGGATGAAGCGTGCCTATCGCAAAAACCGGGAGAAGATCGCGGAGATCAACAGCCGGATCGAGGATAACCTCTCTGGCATCCGTGTCGTAAAATCGTTTGCAAACGAGGATATGGAAAATCAAAAGTTTAAAACGGGAAACGACGGGTTTCTTGCCGCGAAGAAAAACAGTTATTTTTATATGGGGCAGTATCATTCTGGGCTGACTGCGTTTACGACGATGATTCAGGTGCTGGTCATTATTTTTGGCGGGCTGCTGGTTTCAAGAGGTGTGGTCAGCGTGGCGGACCTGGTGACGTTTTTGCTCTATATTAATGTATTTACAGATCCGGTCAGGACGTTAATTGACTTTACCGAGCAGTTTCAAAATGGGTACTCCGGGTATGAGCGGTTTATCCAGATGCTGGATGTCCTGCCGGAGATCGAGGATGCGCCGGATGCGGTAAAGCTGGAGCATGTGCGCGGGGATATCAGCTTTGAGGATGTGTCGTTTTGCTATTCTGGGGAGAACGACGCGGTGCTGAAAAATATTAACTTAACGGTGCCCGCCGGAGAGTATGTGGCGCTGGTAGGGCCCTCTGGCATTGGAAAAAGTACGCTGTGCAGCCTGATTCCCAGGTTTTATGAAGCAACCGCAGGGCGGATTACGGTAGACGGGAAGGATATCAGGAGCTTGCAGATCAAAAGCCTGCGTGACAACATCGGCATGGTGCAGCAGGATGTATATTTGTTTGCCGGGACTGTCTATGACAATATTGTATACGGCAAGCCGGGTGCCGGCATGGAGGAAGTGATAGAAGCTGCCAAAAACGCGAATGCGCATGATTTTATTATGGAGCTGCCAAAAGGGTACGAGACAGATATCGGGCAAAGAGGCGTCAAGCTGTCCGGCGGGCAGAAGCAGAGGCTGTCGATAGCGAGAGTGTTTTTGAAAAATCCGCCGATTCTGATTTTTGACGAGGCGACCTCGGCGTTGGATAACGAGAGTGAAAAGGTCGTGCAGGAATCTTTGGAAAAACTGGCGGCGAACCGCACGACGTTTGTGATCGCGCACAGGATGACGACGATACGCAATGCAAAGCAGATCCTGGTGCTGACCGAACAGGGAATTGAGGAACAGGGGACGCACGAAGAGCTGATGGAGCAAAACGGAATCTATGCAGGGCTGTATCAGATGAGGTAAACGGGATCGATACGAAATCAGAGCATTCGGGGACGCACTGCAAGGAGGAGAGGGCGGATATGGGAAAAATAGGCATTCTGGAAGATGAGGACAGCGTGAACAGAGGGATTTCTTTTTCTCTGGAGAAGGCAGGGCATCAGGTCTGCTCGTGCAGGACGCTGGAAGAAGCGCGCAGGCGGATACTTCTGTTTGAACCGGATTTTATGATCTGCGATATTCGACTGCCCGACGGCAGCGGGCTGGATTTTATCAGGTGGCTGAAAGGGCACGGGGATATCTATACGGTCTGTCTGACCGCGTTTGATCAGGAGATGGACCAGGTACTGGGATATGAGGCTGGTGCGGATGATTATATTACAAAGCCGTTCAGCCTGTCTGTGCTGCTTTTGAAAATCGAAGCGTATTTTAAGCGGAGTACTAGGGATGCGCAGTCAGATACGGCAATTTCCGGCAGCCTTTGTGTCAATCGCAAAGAGATGAAGCTGCAAGTCAACGGTAAGGACGTGTCGCTTTCCAAAAATGAATGGAAGCTGCTGGGGCTGTTTTTGGAGCATCCAAAGCAGATCCTGTCCAAACGGCAGATCCTGGAACGCGTATTTGATACAGAAGGAGAGTTTGTGGATGAGAATACGCTTGCGGTAAATATCCGCAGGCTGCGGGAAAAGATTGAAGCGCAGCCTGCGAAGCCTGTATATATTAAAAATATACGCGGGCTTGGCTATGTATGGGACGCTAAGGTCAGCACGGGCTTTCGACCCTGAAAAGCCCGATGCTGCGTTTCATCTCGGAGGACAGCCCGCCCAGCTCCTTGGTCTTTTCTGTAATCAGCGAAAGCTCTTCGTATACGCTTGCAACGGAAGCCATCATTTCCTGAATGCTGGCTGCGTTTTCCTGTGCGGCAGCCGCGGAGTTTTGCACCGAAGCAGCCATATTGGTACGAACGGCGTCCAACTCATCCGAATGATCGATAATGACATGAATATGGTTTGTAGACTGGCGGATATTGTCTTTGACGGTTTCAAACACTTCTCCGGTTTTCTGAATATTTTCTTCCTGGCTGGCGATGACTGTGCGCACCTCTGTCATACGCTGCATTGCTTTTGTGGAGTTTTCAGTCAGGCTGTCTACCATAACGCGGATATCGTCTACCGCTTTGTTTGCCTGGATCGATAATTTTTGTATTTCAGAGGCTACGACGCTAAAGCCTTTTCCCAATTCCCCGGCTCTTGCCGACTCAATCGAAGCATTCAGCGAAAGCAGGCTGGTCTGGGAAGCGATCGCAGCGATTAAGTCGGTAGCGCTGCTGATCTGGTCTACAGACTCTTTGGTCAGGTTTGTCTGCTGTTCCAGGTAATGGATCGAGCTGCGTACATTGTGCATTTTTTGTGTCAGGTCATCTAGCTCATCGGCAGTCTGGTTCGATACATGACGGATCGTATGCGAAATCTGCTGCATCTGCTGTACTTGCAGATTGTTGCTGTCAATCATTTCGCCCATTGTGGAAACGTCGCTGTTGGCAGTGTTGGCATTTTCCGCCTGCGAATTGCAGCTTGCGGACATATCCTGCGCAGCGTGCTCTAAGTCATGCATCGCAAGCAGGATTGCTTCGGAGCGCTGGTTTAATGCTTCGGATTCCTGGTCGATCAGCAGGCTTTTCTGGCGGAGCATATCGACAATGGCAAACAGGCGGTCGCGCATCAGGAGGATTTCCTTTCCAAGCAGCCCGATCTCGTCTTTGCGGTTTAACAGCGCGGCATCCGCCTGGGCGGTCAGGTCGCCTTCAGCAATTTTCTGCAAAAGCCCCATGCCCGCATTCAGCGCGTTCACAATCCGCTTGACCAGCCCGGTAATCAGGATGACGGTCAGAATAAGTACGACAACAATAACGATCATCATTTGCAGGCGGATCTCATTGATAATCGCGGACACGTTTTTACGCGGGAGCCCTAAAAAAACCATCCCTACCGGATCGGTCGTATTTTCCTGATAAAAGGGCGCGTAACATGCGACATAGGTTGTCCCTAAGATCTCGATGTCCCTGGCAAAATAAAATTCCCCCTGTTTTAGCACCTTTTGGGTCACGTCATCGGTTGCATGAGACTGAACCTGGCGTTCTCCCTGCGGGTTCTGAATCGAGGTCAGGATACGGGTATCGCCCCAGAAAATCGACACATCCATGCCGGTATTTTCCTTGATGTGGTCGACAATACCAGTAGACTGCGAGATATTCAGGCTGCCGCCCTTCCACAGCTCCCCGTTTTCATCAATATGGTATGCACCCTCATTGCCGATCTCAAAAATATCCCTGACGGCAAGCGACGCCGCCTGCATTCCCGCGTAAGCCTGGTCATAAATACCGTTGGCTGTACGGTCCGCTGCTAAGATAAAGATACCAATGCCAAGCGCAATCACAGGCAAAAGAGCGATCAGCAGGATTTTTGTACGTAATTTCATGATTTCTTCCCCCATCATTATATAGTCTGTACGATAAAAAATGCAGTTTTTATTATAGCAGATTCGATATGGCAGGGTTTTCCTGTTTTTCGCGTAACATGCCCGTTTTTTCACATTTGCCCAAGTCAATCAATCGCTCAGCATAGTTCAACTCTCAGTTTGCAGCAACGCCCTTAACGTGGCATAATCTTGCCCAGGATGTTTCTTTTCCGCAATCTGGATCAGCCTGCTGCCAAGCACCTGGTACATACGCCGTGTCTCCGCATCCAGACAGTCCAGATGCTTTTTCACAGTCGCACCGTCTCCGCGCTCAACCGGCCCAGTCAGAGCCTGAATACAGTCATGCGCCAGTACATTTTCTATATTTTGCCGCACCAGCTCCCTGGTAGCATCTATCGCAGCTTCCCTGGAAAAACCGCATTCCTCCAGCAGCCGGTATCCCGTATCCAGTACGGCGATCACCTGGTTGCTTAAGATGCTTGCAGCCGCATGGTATTTTGGCTTGCACGCACCCTGAATACGGCAGACCGTATTGCCCAGCCCGGCAAACATATCCGTCAGCCTCTGGACAGCCTCATCATCCCCTTCGATCGTAAAGAAGGCATGATGCAACTGCTGATAAGAAGAAAAGCGGTCGTGAAACGGCAGCATCGGGTGAAGCGAGCAGCAGCAAGCCCCCGTATCCCCGATACCCTCAAAAACATCTGAAGGCATAGCCCCGCTGCAATGGCAGACCAGCTTGCCGCTGATTGGAAGCAGTCGCACCTCTTCCCAGGTACGCTCAATGATACCATCCGGCGTTGTGAGGAATAAAATATCACTCGCCGCAGTAAGCTCTTTGATGTCTGCAAAGCAGTTGGAAGCGGTAAATGCCGCTGCGTCATGGGAAGCCTTTTGTGTGCTGTCATAATATCCGGCAAGTGGGATGCCTGATTCCGATAAATATTTTCCGATGGAACATCCGACACGGCCGGCGCCGATAAATCCTGTACGATTCATAGTGTTATCCTTTCTTTTTGTGCCTATTATAACGGGATTTGTGCGAAATAGCAATGTTAAGGGGGCAATTTGTTTGGTTTTGCGTATGGGGACGCTGGCGGAAGGAGAGCGGGGCTTCCTTCCTGTTCCGATTCCAAAATGTAAGGAGCCCTAGGCATCCTGCGGGGCGCTGTGGCACCGTCCGGGCGCGGCACCTAGTTCGCCCTGGCGTTCCGCCAGCAGCTAAAGGTGCCGCTTGGCTTCGCCCCTGCGTTATCGAGCAGGATGCCAAGGGCTCCTAACATTTTTCCATAGTCACAGGAAGAAAGCCCCGCTCTCCTTCCGCCACCTGGTTTTCGCAGGCTCTAAATAAATTACGGTATACAGACGCAGGTGTGCCGCCATCAAGCCAGCGATGAACGCCCTTTACAGCATGAGCTGCACAGCAAGGAAGCAAGAGGCTGTCATAAAATGCCGTATCTACGATGCACTTATGCTGTGCGATGCACTTATGCTGCTTGATGTGCTTATACTGTACGATGTACTTATGCTGTATGATGCACTTATACTGTACGATGCACCGCATTTTTTCGTAAAACCATGGAAAACCAGCCGGGAGAGGGGAGTGGCACGCCCTGGCTGCGCCTTTGGAAGAAGGTTTAGAAGCTCTTAGCATCCTGCTGAACCAAAGCAGGGGCGAAGCCAAGCGGCACCTTTAGCTGCTGGCGGAACGCCAGGGCGAACTAGGTGCCGCGCCCGGACGGTGCCACAGCGCTCCGCAGGATGCTTAGAGCTTCTTAACCTTCTGGAACGGACGCAGCCAGGGCGTGCCACTCCCCTCTCCCAGCGTCCTTCCATGACCCCCCCCCACACACAAAAAAAACCGTGAAAAAAACACACAAAAATGCGAAAAAATAAGACTTGCATTTTCAAATATCTTCAGTTAAAGTACGCAAGGAAATTATCCTTCTCTTTTTTCATTTTCATATTGTCACAACACCACGAAAAGGATAAAATAGAATGGGATTGCTCAATTTTGGCGTAGAATGCGGTTTTAAGAAGAAACAGGGGGATTAGTATGAGGCGCAAAACAACACACTTTTTAGCGGCTGGCCTTATCCTGGCATCCATTTTCTGTATGATTGTATTTAATTGCCAGACAATGTGGATGAATCGGATGGGCGCTGACGCCATTAAGGAAATCGGGGTTATTTATATGTCAGGTATGAGCAGGCAGATTGCCGCTCATTTTGGAACAGCGATAGAGCTGCGTTTATCACAGGTAGGAGCACTTGTTGACGCGGTCTCTCCTGCGCGCAGCCAAAGAGACGTGTCAATGCGGGTGGAGCTGGCGCACTGCGCCCGTTCCAGGGGATTTGAATACCTGGCTTTTTATACAGAAAACGGAGAATTTCAGATGATCTATGGGCCAGACGTAGAAGTGGAGGTACCTAAGGCGCTGAATGAGTCGGTAATGGGCGGCAGAGACCATGTCAGCGCCGGGCGGGACAAACACGGCGAACGGGTGGTCTTGTTTGGGGTGCCGGCTGCCTATGAGATCGGGAGCGGCAAAAAGAGCGCGGCGCTTGTGGCAGGGCTTCCAGCCAGTTATCTGAACGATACGCTGTCTGTCGACATTGACAGCAATATGGTAGAGTTTTCGATTATCCGCAGGGACGGGACGTTTATTATGCAGAATGCGGATGTAGAAAGCGGCAATTATTTTGATAAAACGAACTGGGAAGAGCATTATATCAAGCAGATCCGGGAATCTATGGAAAGCGGCAGGGATTATTCCGGTGAGATCGAAGCGGTCGGAAGGCGCTGGAACCTGTATGGTACGGCGTTGCCTGCGTCTGAATGGTACCTGCTGCTGCATATGCCCTACAGTACGCTGAATCAGACGGTCGAGCAGCTGGCAGACAAATGGTCGTTTTGTTCGCTTGCAAGCTGTTCCCTGATCCTTTGCGCGCTTCTGATGGTCTTTGCAGGGTATTACCGGCTGGTCAGGAGGCAGATGCGGGAGTTGAACAGGGCATACCAGTCCGCGGAGACGGAACGGCATACAGCGGAGCTTGCAAACAGGGCAAAAAGCGAGTTCCTGTCCAATATGAGCCATGATATCCGTACGCCGATGAACGGTATTATGGGGATGACGATGGTTGCGATGAACAGCCTGAATGATACGGTGCGGATTCGGACGTGCCTAAAGCGCATCAGCGTATCCAGCCGCCATCTGCTTGGGCTGATTAATGATATGCTGGATATGGCGAAGATGGAAGGCGGCAGCTTTACCCTGAATATGGAGCCGCTTTCGCTGCGCGAGGTCATGCAGAACATTATTACGGTAATTCAGCCGCAGATCCAGGAAAAAGAGCAGAATTTTAATATTTATGTGAAGGACATCCAATATGAGAATGTATTTACAGACAGGGTGCGGTTAAGCCAGATTTTATTGAATATTATCGGAAACTGTGTCAAATTTACGCCGAAACATGGCAGAATCCAGGCGTTCCTTTCAGAAAAGCCGTCGCCAAAGGGAAGCACCTATATCCGTTCCTGCCTGCATATCCGGGATAACGGGATTGGGATGACACAGGAATTTCAGGAGAAGATCTTCGACGCATTTGCAAGGGAGGACAATGCCCGTGTACAAAAGAGCGAGGGCGCCGGCATGGGCATGGCGATTACAAAATACATTGTGGATGCGATGGGCGGCAGCATTCACGTAGAAAGCGAGCCGGGCAGGGGCAGCGACTTTTATATCGACCTTGATATGGAAATCATATTGCAGCAGGATCAGGAGCTGCATCTGCCGCAGCGGGACGTCCTGGTCATTGACGATGATGAGATATGCTGTGAAATGGCAAAAAGTACGCTGGAATCGATCGGCATGTGCGCAGAATATGCGATGGATCTGGAACAAGCCATCCAGCGGCTGGAACAATACCGCGGGGAAGGAAAAGACCCGATTGTGCTGCTTGACTGGGATATCCAGAATACGGACGGCATCCTTGCCGTACAAAAGCTGCGCAGCCAGTTTGGTGAGCGGATCACGCTGCTGATGCTTTCGGACGGGGAGTGGGATGAGCTGGAGGAACGTGCCGTACATGCCGGAGTAAACGGATTTGCGGCAAAACCGCTGTTTCGTTCTACGCTCTATTACAGCCTGCGTCCGTTTATGGAAGAAAAACAGCAGGTATCAGAATCGGCAGAGGAGACAGAAGCGGGCGAAGTGGATCTTACCGGAAAACGGATCTTGTTTGCGGAGGACAATGAGCTGAACTGGGAGATCGGCGAGGCGATGCTTTCGGAGCTGGGCATGGAGCTGGATCATGCGGAAAACGGAAAAATCTGCCTGGAAAAATTTGAGCGCTCACAAATCGGGTGGTATGATTTGATCCTGATGGATCTTAGGATGCCGGTGATGACAGGGTATGAGGCGGCGTCGGCGATCCGCAGCCTGGCGAGGGACGATGCGGGGCGGATTCCGATTATCGCGGTCAGCGCGGATGCGTTTGAGGATGACGTGCAAAAATGCTATGACTGCGGAATGAATGCGCATACAGCAAAGCCTTATAATATCGTAGAGCTGATCGGGCTGATCAGCCAGCATCTGCAAAAAGCTTAAAAAAGCAAATGGATAGGAGGTTTAGAGATTGAAAAAGAGCATTTTTATAGGTATGGCGTTTTTGATGCTTGCTTTGCCTGCCTGCTTGTGCGCCTGCGGCAGCGGCGGCGATCCAGAACAGATGCAGACGCTGGAGGAGGAAATGCCGGAAACAGAAATTTCTCTTTGGACATTCCCGGTCGGGAATTGGGGAAATATGACAGCGGTTTCCGAGCTGCTTACGAGCTTTCACAGGGAATATCCGCAGATCCGTGTCAATGTGGAATGTGTCGATTATGACAGCGGCGACCAGAAAATACGGGAAGCAGTTGCCGCCGGGAATGCACCGGACGTCGTATTTGAAGGCCCGGAGCGGCTCGTAGCGGACTGGGGCGACCAGGGGCTTTTGGCGGATTTATCTGACCTGTGGGCTTCTGAGACAGCCGGAGACATCTATGAAAATGTCCGTAAGGCATGTCAGCACAGCAGCGGCGCATATTATGAATTTCCTGTTTGTATGACCGCGCACTGCATGGCGATTAACTATGATCTCTTTCGGGAAGCCGGAGCGCTTGCCTATATCGATGAAGAAACGCATACGTGGACGACGCACGATTTTATAAAGGCGGTGCAGGCGCTGGAAGCATACGGCAAGAAACAAGCCGGAGTGGTCTACTGCAAAAACCAAAGCGGCGACCAGGGAACGCGCGCGCTTGTCAATAACCTGTACGGAGGGACATTTACGGACGAAGAACACAGTGCCTATACCGTAGACAGTGTGGAAAATAAAAAGGCGCTCAAGCTTTTGAAAAAGCTTAAGGGCATTCGGTTTGAAGAAAATACGGCAAGCGAGGCGATTGCCCGGTTTTGCAGCGGAGAGCTTGCGATGGTGTTTTGCTGGAATGCTTCGATTGAGGTTACCCAGATTGTAAATAATCCCGATATGGATTTTGAAATCTTTCCAATGGCATTTCCGGCAGACGACGGAGTGCCGAACCTCCAGGGCGGGATCTGGGGCTTTGGCGCGTTTGACAACGGCGACCAGGAGCGGTTGGAAGCCGCCAAGACGTTTATCCGGTATATGACGGAAAATGAAGGCAGCTATAAAAGAGCGGTGCTCGCTTCAACGTTCTGGCCGGTGCGTGAGATGGACGAGATCTATGAAAATGACCAGGTAATGACCGAGTACAGTATTTTTATGCAGTATATGGGGGACTATTACCAGGTGACGCCCGGATGGGCAACGGCGCGTGAGGAATGGTGGAAGCTGCTCCAAAAGATCGGGAACGGGGCAGATATCGATGCAGCCGTGCACGAATTTTCACAGCGGGTAAGCACAGCAGCATCGGGCAGGCAGGAAAATCCGCGGCAGGCAGACGGCCATACATAATACAGGCGTGCGGAAATTTTAGAAGCTGCCGGGACATGGGCTGTTCCGGCAGCTTTTGTTATCATTTGGCATGTTATGGCTATCACGCGCCAAGCGCCAGCATCGTATCAATACACCGTCTGGCATGTTCCATTACGTCAGCCGGCAGCACAATCTCCTCTCCGCCGCTGCCCTGTACACAGTGCCAGACATCGATAAGTGTCGTCAGCTTCATATTGCTGCATATGCAGTCCGGCGACAGCGGGTAAAACTGTTTGTCAGGGCAGGCAAACTGCAAATGCTCGATAATGCTGTTTTCCGTACCGATAATAAATGCGGAATCTGTGCTGTTTTTCGCATAGTCGATAATACCTGTCGTGCTTCCAGCATAATCGGCAAGGCTGGATACTTCCGGCAGGCATTCCGGGTGAACAAGCAGCTTTGCGTCAGGATGAAGCAGCTTAGCCTGCTTAGCCTGGCTGACGCTGATCGAAGCGTGTGCCGGACAGCCGCCTTTGACCAGTTGGATATTTTTTTCCGGCACCTGTTTTGCCACCCATGCGCCCAGATTGCAGTCCGGGATAAACAGGATATTTTTATTATCCAGCTTCTGAATAATCTTGACAGCGGATGAGGAAGTGACGCATACATCGCAGAGCGTTTTCAGCTCGGAGGTGGTGTTGATATATGCGGCTACGGTATAGCCGGGATAGGTTTGCTTAAGCGCCGCAAGCTCCTGGATCGAGATCTGCTCCGCCATCGGGCAGCCTGCCTGCGGGTGGCTTAACAGCACTTTTTTGTGCGGGGACAGTATTTTGACGGTTTCCGCCATAAAGCGGACGCCGCACATCAGGATCGTTTTTTGGGATGCTGACTGCGCTTTTAAGCTTAGCCCGTAGGAGTCTCCGGTGTAATCGGCGACTTCCAGGATGTCCTGGCTTTGGTATGCGTGGGCAAGGATTAGGATATCGTGTTCTTTTTTTAGCTTCAGGATTTCGTCCTGGATGGTTCTGGTTGTATTCATGGGAGACACCTTTCTGTACTTTTTCTATCAATGT
This sequence comes from uncultured Eubacterium sp., assembly GCA_947090545.1. GTDB lineage: Bacteria > Bacillota > Clostridia > Lachnospirales > Lachnospiraceae > Eubacterium_J. The sequence continues at coordinate 11,476 of CAMUPC010000007.1, forward strand.
TTTTTATCAATGTTTTTTCTGTTCCAATCCATACGAACCTAAGAGAGATAGGCTCTGTTCTCACTGCTATCTTATAGCTAAAAAATGGTGAAGTCAAGAAAAATAAAAAAATATGCAAAATCAAACAGGCCATTCTTTCCTGATTTCAGCAATAATGCTGTTTTTGAGCATTTGTCTTGCCGGCAAAAGAACCGCGACAACAGATATGGCGACGTTCAATGCCAAAATCAGAATTACGAAGTACAAAGGCACAGATGCTGAAATATGCAGAAACTGAATCACATGCTGCATATAATAAATCATCATCCTTTGCAGAACGGTTCCAAATAACAGTAGAAGCAGTATATTAGCCAGCATACCGTACCAAAAGCCTTCTTTTGCAATGATTTTATACAGCTTGCTGTCAGTGGTTCCCATCGCTCTTAACAGTCCGAATTCATAGCGTCTTGACAGGATGGAATAGCTCATGCTGTTCATCATGTGAAACAGGCTCATTATCAGCACAATCGCGGCAATTGCCGTAAAAAACATCTGCTGCCGCTGTAAATAGTTTTTCTGGGAATCGATGGCTTTTGTGTAATCGTGTAAAACCGCTTTTGGAATATGGCGTATCTCAGTAAGCAGTTGTCTTGTGATGGAATCATTGTCAGCATCGTTCCTGCCGGACGCGCTTATAATTTTATATTGACGGATCTGAAAATTCGTCTGCATCTGGTCGTTTGTCATAATGATGGAAGGCGCGGTTTTCCATACGCCCCGGATAAGAAAATATTGTTCTGTAACAAGGGCACGGCTGACAATAGCTGCAATTTCCAGTTCTGTTTCTGTATATTCGTCTGGCGATGATTCAAATGTTAATAAATCGTCACTGTTTTTCTGGCTTTTCGGTACTTTTACTTTCACAAAATCTCCCGGGTGCCTGCCGTAAAAATCATAGTTGCCCTGTGCGTCTACGTTGGCAACGGCTATGATTTTATTGGAACGCCGCATATCCGCAAGGTCGATTTCCCCCTCCAGCACATATTCATCCAAAGAGCGGATCATGCCGTCATCATATCCGTAAATGTCGTATTTGATTCCCAAAGTGCCCTGCTTCCTCTTTGCATACAATCCGCCGTAGTCCTGCTGGATGCCTGCGTCCTGATGATGTTCGTCAAAATAATGTTTCCATGTTAATTCTTCCTGATGGATGGCAAGTTCTCCTAATGTGTACTTTGTAGCATACACCTGGTCCAGCTCTGGCAGATTCTTGATTTTGTGCACAGCGGCTTCGGGAATTTCGTCAGCAAGAGAGTTTGTTTTTAAAGAGATCTTATATTCGGAGTTTAACCCATCATCCGATTGCAATGACATCTGCGCATGTATTTTCAAGTTTTCAACCATATATGAGGTACATAAAAAAATGCAGCCGCCTAAGGAAAGTGAAAATAAGATGCCGAAAAACGTTCGTTTTTTCTCAAACATAAATTTGCGGATTATCACGCCCGATAAGTCCACGTGTGTATCGCTGTAGATCCTGCGGCTTCTATTTGCGCCAGAGGCTTGTTCTGCTATGGTTTCGCGTAGCGGCTGTTTTTGAATCCGCTTTACGGTAAGGCAGGCGATGCCGGCAAGGGCGGCAAACAGAACGGCAAATCCAATCAAGGCGGCATTCCAGGATATAAAAAAGTGCTGGCTTGCTCCGCTGTCGGCGAGTGTCATTTCAGATGAGGCAAGCAGTGTTTCGCTTCCGATACGGGCTGTTTTGCCGAATAAAGAGCCGATCTGTTGATAGCTTAACGCAAGGATTCTATTACTGATGAGCGCACCCAGCGGATAAGCGAGACAAAATAAGATCCACAGCTCTGCCGCCAGAGTTTGCAGGAGATGTTTCCCGCTGATCCCAACTGTCTGCATAACGCCATACTGTGACATTCGCTTTGATACTGAGATCTGAAAAATACTGTAAATTACAAATAAACTGAAGAAACACAGGAACAGAAGCATTCCATAAAAGCTCAGATTGTATTCGCTTTGCAGCTTTAGAATGATATAGGTAAAGTTCCCCTGCTTATTTGTGAGCCCGAATGTTAGGATTTCATAAATAGAATCCGGTTCTTCTCCGTGTAAATAACGGGTGACGGGATCATTTCCCTCTACCTTGTCGCCAGCGATCTGAAAGCGCGTAAGAAAATGGTTCAGCTGCTGATATAATGGCGTTTTTTCATCAAATTTTACGTAAAGAAAGTGTTCGGTTCCTCTTCCCTGGAACTGGCTGCCGACGAACACTTCCATACGGTCCACGTTTGCAGACCATTCGCTTTGCATAATGCCGGACAGCACATACTGGTTTCCCGCAATCTCGATACGGTCGCCGATGCCGCCGCGAAATCCCAGACTGCCAAGCGTAAAAGGATCTGCCGCGACTTCGTTGGCACGCTTTGGATAGCTCCCTTCTGTTAGCTGCCGGTGCGTCATTTGACGGTAATGGGCATCTGTCTCAACAAAAAAGATCTGGAAGGGCTGTTCGGCGGCGTCTTTTACAATTTTTCGTCCAGTCAGGACGGCATGATAGCCTTTGCCCTGCTGATTGTGCAGTATTTCTTCGCAAAGCCCGGCGTCTACATGGATATTGTAATGCCAATCGCCGTAGATCAGCCTGTCGTGCTCCAGGTCATTCCTCTGGCTGCTGTACAGCAAAGAGCTGATACCAGTTAATAAGCCTGCCGTCAAAAAAATGCTCATAAAGATCGCACATGTCTGGCTTTTATAATATTTCATTGATTGGTATGCAAATTTTAACATAAGCGCTCCTTTCGGATCAGGATTTGCGCAATTTTTCCATCCTCGATCCTGATGATTCTGTCGCACTGGCTGGCAAGCAGATCGTTATGAGTCACCATTAATACGGTCTGCCGATATTTTTGGGCAGTGCTTTTTAACAGTGCGAGTACTTCCTTCGCCGTATTGGAATCCAGGTTTCCCGTCGGTTCATCGGCAAGCAGTATCGCCGGGCGGGTTGCCAGTGCCCTTGCGATCGCAACTCTTTGCTGCTGCCCTCCCGACAGCTCGTTTGGGTATTTTTTGCGTTTTTCCCAAAGTCCCAGCTCATGCAGCAGCATTTCTATTGTGTTTTTGTTTTTCTTTTTGTTTTTCTTTTTCTCAAACATCATGGGCAGGGCGACATTGTCATATACATTCAGCACGGGCATCAGGCTGTAATTTTGAAAAACAAATCCGATATTTCTTCTTCTGAAAAGCGTCATCTCTTTGCGGCTGAGGTGATGGATTTGCCTGCCTTTTACGATGATTTTTCCACTGGTCGGCTGGTCGAGCCCGCCGATTAGGTTCAGCAGCGTGGATTTTCCAGAACCAGAGGTTCCGACAATGGCGGTAAACTCCCCTTCCTGGATCTGAAAGCTGACGTCTCTGACCGCTTTTACGGCATGATCGTTCGTTTTGTAGGTCTTTTCTACCTGTTCTAATGTTAATACTTCCATAGTTGCTCCTTCTTTCATGCGAATCCGCAGATGGCGTGTAATCGGTTTCTTTTCTGTCAGTATATCAGAAAAATGATGAATAAGGGCAGAAGCAGTGATTAAGAATTGCGAAAGGAATGATTAAGAATGTAACCGTATTCTAATTTGCAAAGCAAAAGCAAAGATAAACGTGAAAAAATGGAATCCATAGGCCTGTTTGTAAAAAAATCAGGTTAGAAAACAGTCTGAATGGCAGGGCTGTTTTCATAACCTGAATAAAAATACCTTTTTTAAAAGGCAGTTTGTTAAATTAAATAGGTTCCGCAATGCGGGCAATAGTGATGACGATAGGGTGTTCTGAGAAAACCTCCGCAATGCGGGCATCGATAATAAAGAACCATGAAAATAATATTTCCAACAATCAGAAGCAATGCGGTGATTAAAAAAATGACAGCAGCGATGTTAGGAGCAATCCACTTGCTGAGCACCAGAAGAAGAATACTCAAAATAGCAAGTGTGTTCGATACCTTTGTTACGATGGAAAGTGGGATCGGCTTTCTCATATTTGATAGTCCCTCCTCTCATTTGTCTGACAATTCAGAATACTTATATTATATATTTCTTTGAAGGGAAAATCAATGATATTTTAAAAGTTTCCGGCAAAATGATCAGTAAGCCTGAGCCAGTGCCTGATACACAGCAAGATTATGCGCATTCCATTCCACGCCTTTTCCCTGTTCACCCTCCTGATCGGAGAAGATGACAGAAACCATTCTGGCATGGTCTTTAAAAAAATCCCAGTTTTCCTCATTCAGCCCTCTCCGGCAGTTTTTCCAGTACGTCTGACAGGCTTCCAGATCATTTTCTGAAAGGGCGTCACTTAAAATACTGCTGCCCCAGTACTGTAGGGATTCAGATGGTTTGACAGGCTTTAAGTTCATCGTATCTTGAGGTACCGCAGGCTCCGTTGCGCTGAAAGGATAGTATTCCGAAACGGTTGTGCCATAAGCCTGTTCCAGATGTTTTTTCACAGGAGTTAAATCTGCCTCTTGCGGATAATACGCCTGAATCCGGCACAGACGTTGTTTTCCTGCGTTCTGCCCGGGCATTTTGCTTAAGGAGGCGAAATCGATGAATGAAAAGAACACGCGCTCTGCCTGTTGGCCGAATACGTCGATATCCGTAATGCCAAAGCTGGTTGTTAAATTGTTTTCATCATAGAGCACGGTATGTTCTTTTGCAGTCTGAAATGCCTTCATAACATCTTCCGGCGTCATATCCCATGCCAGTTTTGGGAATTCCAGATTTTCTGTCTGTGTTTTTTCTTCTGACTTGCCGCAGGCGCATAAGAAAACCGTACATAACAGCAGTATTGCTAAAAATCGTTTCTTGGCCATAACATCTCTCCTTATTCTTCTTATTGGATAAAAATATCATAATAATTCGCAGCGTGTACGCAAATTTTTTTAGCTGCTTATTGCGGTCATAAGTACGCTTCCTTTAGTTTCCACAATGGAACCACCCGCCTTCCTTTTTTGTAGCTTCTGAATATTTAGGCTGACGTTTCAGAAAGCCTTAAACTTAGACTAAATGATTCTTACTGATCTGATGAGGATAGTTTATCATACCATTTAATTGCTTAGTTTGTTTTATCCTAAAAGGTAGAGTTTTTTCATAGGCGTTTTTTAGAAACGGAACGATTTGCGCTTAGGCAGAATTACATATCGCAAACGTATATTTTTATACAGATCAGGAATCTTCGTATATTTCTATCAGTTGTGTAAAATACTGATCCTCATATTCTGTATCCATGGTGATATGATCATATTTGTTGAGGATAGATCTGACATTGTACAGACCAATCCCTCGCCGAGTTCCTTTTGAGGAAATGCCTGGAGTACCCAATTTGCTGTAATCAAGCTCTTTTTTTACATATGTATTTCGTACAATAAATGTAACGCCTTGATTGGTTTTGATCATGCTTAGATCAATACAGGAGGGAGTACACTCCTGGCAGGCTTCGATGGCATTGTCCAGCAATATGCCCGTAATCCTTACCAGATCAAGAGTGTCCATAGGTATGGTTTCGATTCTTTCTGTTATTTCCAGGTTGACAGAAATATTCAGTTCCAGTGCATAGTTTATTTTCACAGAGACGAGTCCTTTAAGTTCGAGGATATTCAGATTATTTAGTTTGCTTATTACATCATTTTCTTTGTTTAATAGATGATTCAGCGGAAAAATATGCTTTTCGTAATATGCCTTTAGCCCTTCTATATCGTTATTTTTAAGATAGATGAACATACTTGCCATAATATTGGCATAATCATGCCGAAAAACGCGGATATTTTGATATAATTCTTCGATCTGTGACATATATTCTTGCAGATTATCATAAGAATCCTGCTTCATCGTAATTCTGGCGTTTACCTCATATTCTTTGATAATCAATACAATCATAATAAACGTCAGCACAAAATATGCGATGTAAAGTCCTACACTGCATAATAAAAGTATTGGAGGCGAATCTGCTTCATTTGTTATGGTTATATGAATGGTAAAGATAAGTATACATAGTAGTAAATCTGCTCCCACTACCGCAATGATTTTCGGTGACAGACCCAGAAATTCCTGGTTTTTTATTTCTTTCGCTTTTTTAGAAAAAAAATCCGCATAGCATATAAAATATGGGGAGCTCAATTATCAAGCAAATAGTATACGTTAAATAGTTTTTGATTGGTTCTATGCCTGCTATTTTCCAAATAAAATGTGATATATTATCCACAATTACAACAGACATATAGGATAACACAACTAGAAAAATATTCCATAATACATCTTCTTTTTTTAGCCAGTAAATATACAATAGTAGTATTGCAAACATAGGCAGTACAAACAGGGCGCTCTTTCTAAGTTCTGTCCTTAATATGAAAAATCCTAATATTACTGTAATAATAATATTATTTAAAATTGTCAGTCGAAATGTCAAACTCCTGTTGAGAATTATTAAATATATTAGCATACTAAAAGCTGCAATTAGTATATTCATTTAATTAATGTTTCCTTTTACACATAATTACATTTTTGATCTACTAAGCTAATGCCTAAATACGTTATATAACACTAAATCTTCGATCGTTCATAAAAATTAACAAAAATATAACATAAAGAAATTTTTGTTAAATTTTGTCACTCACGATCGAAGATTTAATTTGAAGAAATGAGATGATTTTTTATCGGTTACTAAGAATTGAGTTATTCATTTGTCTTTCTTTTTTTAATTCCATCGGGACTTTAATTTCGTATATTCCCCATGAAATTGATTTTCCAACTCCGTTTTTCCCAACCTCACATAAAATATTGATGATCTGTTTTTTTAATTTTTTCATTCTATATCTCTCCTAAAACAATTGATTTATATGATACAATTATATCATATAAGCTTATTATATACACACTTTTTCCTAAAAGCTGACTTTTATTTCATAAGCGTATTTGCCAGAAAATATTTCTGTACATTTGTTCAAATCCATCCTAACCTGGATCAATCAGAATATCAACTGGTTCGATCAAGTACTGTATTAGATCATCTTCTTTATTTTCCCAAGCATCCGATGCGCAATCGGACAGCAAGCTCCTGTACTCAAAACAATACATTTATCTTCGCAATTTACTTCTTTAATCTTCTTTTTCTTGACCAGATATGCTCTATGGCATCGTATAAATTCCTCTCGTACCTCATCTTCGATTTCCTTCATTTTTCCAAAAAATTCAATACTTTTATTTTTTGTATGTACAATAATCTTATGTTCATTTACAGAAGTCTCAAAAAACAGAATTTCCTGATACTCCAGAGTAATCCTGCGTCGGCTCCTTATGATCGTAATTGTTTTCCCGTTTCCGCGTGTAATTTTACTGTATTTTTGCATAACATGCGCCATACATTCACAGATCTGCTGCTGTAATTGCTGCGGATGGTCTTTTAATAGAAAATCAAGCGCTTCCACTTTATATTGAAAGGTCAAAAAAGACATCTCCGAATGTGAAGTGATAAATATAATAAACCCTCTTGGATCATATTCCCGGATTTTGCTTGCAAGTATCAGCCCGTTCATATCAGCCCGCAATTCAATATCCAGAAAATAGAGCCCCATATTTTCAGACTCTTTCACTGCGTCCAGAATCTTTTCAGGATCTCCTGACTCTATCTGAAGCTCCATATCATATTCCTCAATCAGAATCGCTGAGCGGACATATTGTGCAATGACCCTTCGTTGTTCCAGATTATCTTCACAGATATACACATCTATCATTTGATTACTCCTTGCGCTAACGTATAGTTTTGCTGCGTTTAAGAAATTTTTTTGATTTTTTTTCGTTTTGCCTTATACTGATGACAGAGCAAACAGGCAGGTGGTATGTATAATGGAATTCTTTTTAAAAAAGTTAAGTGAAAAAATTATCCATTTTCTTGATCCAGAACAGCAGTGCGGTAAAATAGAAAGATTGCAGATGCATTTTGCTCTGGAAACAATCTTCTACAATCTGTTGACAGCATTTCTTATTTTATGGACCTCTTATTTGCTTGGCTCTTTTCGGCAAACGTTACTTTTATTCTGCGTTTTTGGATTGCTTCGCGTCATTGCCGGCGGCTTCCATTTTGATCATATGTTAAAATGTATCTTAACAAGCACATTTCTTATGGTTGGCGGAGGAAAGGCAGCGCAAATGTGGCAAATCAATCTGACGGTATGCCTGATGATCTGTTTCTTCACAAACCTTTTGTTTTTTATACATATACCAAGGGGAACCGCAAATAATCCGTATTCAGAAGCATACAGTCAGCTACAGAAAAAACGGCTGCGCATACTTTCCGTTTTACTGACGCTTTGTGCCATATATTTCGTGCGTGTAAGAGCAATCCTGTTATTTGCGATGTTTGCTGCTGCGGTTCTGTTAATACCTGATCTTTATCAGAGGTCTTGATTAGCAGAAGCGGATATTATGAATCAAATATAATCTACATTTGCAGCCATACGGTGGGCATTACCAGAAAGGGGGAGTTTTTAACTCCTCCTTTCTCAGCGTCTGTTCAATTGAAACTATTAATCGTCTGTTTGTCCGGTCAGAATCTGATGCACCACAAAATTATGTGCATCCCATTCCACACCTTTTCCCAGTTCACTCTCCTGATCAGAAAAGATCACGGAAACCATTCTGGCATGGTCTTTAAAAAAATCCCAGTTTTCCTCATTCAGCCCTCTCCTGCAATTTTTCCAGTACGTCTGACAGGTTTCCAGATCATTTTCTGAAAGGACGTCCCCCAGGACACTGCCGCCCCAGTACTGCACCGAATCAGATTCCGGCAAAGGCTTGAGGTTCATTGCATCGGCTAAAAGCGCTGTTGTGCTGAAAGGGTAATATTCCGAAACCGTTGAGCCATAAGCCTGCTGCAATTTCTCTTTTACAGGCGTTAACTCTGCATCCTGTGGATAATACACCCCGATCTGGCACAGGCGGTGTTCTCCTTCCTCCTGTCCAGGCATTTTGCTTAAGGAAGCGTAATCGATAAAAGAGAACAAGACACGTTCTGCCTGCTGTCCGAACACCTCGATATCTGATATCCCAAAACTGGTTGTTAGCTTGTTTTCATCATAGAGCACGGTATGTTCTTTTGCAGTTTGAAATGCGTTTAAAACTTCTTCTGGCGTCATACCCCATGCCAATGGTGGAAATTCCAGATTGTCTGCCGGAGCTTTTTTCTCTGCCTTGCCGCAGGCGCATAAAAAAACGGTACAAAGCAGCAGTACGGCAAAACGTCTTTTCTTTGTCATAAGATCCCTCCTCGTTGAACAGAAACGATTTCTGTCCCAAATGATTGATTTCATCAGTCGCTGTATCATATCAAATATGCAAAATTCTTTAGCCGCCAAAAGCTAACATAAGTATTTTGATTTTCTTTCCACAAGGGAATCACCCGCTTCCTCTTTTGCCAATCCGTTTTTTATTTTTGACATTCTTTCACAATACCTAATCCAGACAATATTTTTTTGATTTCATAGATGGAGTCTATATATTCGGTGAAAACCTGCCTTCCGATTTCTGTTATTTTATAATATTTTCTCTTTGGGCCATTTGATACATTACTGTAATACATATCTGTCAGATGCTCCTTGTTCAGTCTCCGCAGAATTGCATAAAACGTACTTTCATCCGTGTCAGGAAAATATTCCAGAAGTATTTTGATCATGTCGTATCCATACATATCGTCTTGTTTTAAAAGCTGTAAAATACATATATTTAACAGTCCTCTCTTTAATTGCGCATCCATCCGCTTCTCGCACACCTCCCTGATAATTTTATTTCTCGATAGTAATCTACTGATTGTTGCTCAGTAATTATAATATAGAGGTTCCTTCCTTTGTTGTCAAGACATTTTCCATGATTCATTCTGCCATCCTGTTTTGAGGAGAGTTGCAAAATGGGTAAAAGTTTTGACCGACAGTTATACAATGCGGTGCCAATGAATGGAGAAAGAGGAAGATGGAAATGGCAAATGAAAAAAGATGGACTGTGTGATTTCAGGGTTTCAAATAGAGTAATCGTTGATTTATTAAAAAAGAGAATTTATAAAGCCTGCTGCTTTGGGTGTTATACGTTTCTTAAAAAAACGGCGTTTTATTACATCACAAAAAAGCAGAGAACCGACTGCTGATGGAGATGGCATGTTCCCTGCTTTTATTTGCAGCTATGCTGATAAATTGGCTTCTATCCGTCTTTATCGTCGAAAAACGAAGGGATTGCAGTATACTGGCATTTGATTAGATGCCATATTCATGAAATAATAACTCACGGTATGCTTCATCCTTGGAAGAACGTGCAAGGTCATCATAGCGCCCGTTTTGGATCAATAAATCTTGTAACCGGCATATCCGTTCCATGCCGCGTTTTTCCCCGATTTGGATGCCGCGTTTTTCCCCGATTTGGATGCCGCGTTTTTCTCCGATTTGGATGCCGCGTTTTTCCCCGATTTGGATGCCGCGTTTTTCTCCGATTTGGATACCGCGTTTTTCCCCGATTTGGATGCCGCGCTGTTCGCCGCGGGCATCGGCTTCTTTCAAAAATTGGTTATGGTCGCGGATCGCTTTTTCCCTTGCCTCATATTCCAGCCGTTTGTCTTTATCCTGGCTGATGATTTGCAGCTTATGGTATGCGCTTTCAATATAGGGGTCTTTTTCAGCTAACATGTCAAAATCCTCCTTGCGCTCGGCGTTGATAAACTTAGCCCACAACAGGATAGCGCTTGCATCGTCTTTAAGCCCGCCAGGGAGCTTTGGCAGCTCGATGATATGGAACTCCATTTTGTCGGTCAGCAAAAGGCTTCTGGAGTCCTCCCTGATGTGGAAGCAGGAATAAAATTCCGGCTCGCCTTTAAACAGCTCAAAATCTAAAATGCTGATGCTGACACATTTTTTAAATACATCGTAATCCTGCCCCTGCTCAATCTGTTCCGTATACATCTTGGCGATATAGAACAGGCACCTGTTTGACCAGACTTTTAATTCGGAGAGCTGGATCTCAGTGTCAATTTCCGTATCGTCATTCAGGGAAACGCGGATATCCAGGATGCCGAGCTTATCGTCTGCGTGCACTTTGCGTAGGTTTGTGTTTAGAAGCTCGGTCTTTTTAATGTCAGCCGGGTTTAAATTCAGCACGGCGGACAAGAAGCCGGTACGTGCTTTTTCATCGGCCATGATCTCTTTAAAAGCGAAATCAATTTTAGGTTTCATTAAGAAGTGTGCCATAAAAACATCTCCTGTATCGTGTTATCAGATGCCATATTCACGAAATAGTAACTCACGGTATGCTTCATCCTTGGAAGAACGCGCAAGGTCATCATAGCGCCCGTTTTGGATCAATAAATCCTGTAACCTGCATATCCGTTCCATGCCGCGTTTTTCTCCGATTTGGATGCCGCGTTCCATGCCGCGTTTTTCCCCGATTTGGATGCCGCGCTGTTCGCCGCGGGCATCGGCTTCTTTCAAAAATTGGTTATGGTCGCGGATCGCTTTTTCCCTTGCCTCATATTCCAGCCGTTTGTCTTTATCCTGGCTGATGATTTGCAGCTTATGGTATGCGCTTTCAATATAGGGGTCTTTTTCAGCTAACATGTCAAAATCCTCCTTGCGCTCGGCGTTGATAAACTTAGCCCACAACAGGATAGCGCTTGCATCGTCTTTAAGCCCGCCAGGGAGCTTTGGCAGCTCGATGATATGGAACTCCATTTTGTCGGTCAGCAAAAGGCTTCTGGAGTCCTCCCTGATGTGGAAGCAGGAATAAAATTCCGGCTCGCCTTTAAACAGCTCAAAATCTAAAATGCTGATGCTGACACATTTTTTAAATACATCGTAATCCTGCCCCTGCTCAATCTGTTCCGTATACATCTTGGCGATATAGAACAGGCACCTGTTTGACCAGACTTTTAATTCGGAGAGCTGGATCTCAGTGTCAATTTCCGTATCGTCATTCAGGGAAACGCGGATATCCAGGATGCCGAGCTTATCGTCTGCGTGCACTTTGCGTAGGTTTGTGTTTAGAAGCTCGGTCTTTTTAATGTCAGCCGGGTTTAAATTCAGCACGGCGGACAAGAAGCCGGTACGTGCTTTTTCATCGGCCATGATCTCTTTAAAAGCGAAATCAATTTTAGGTTTCATTAAGAATGGATTCATATACGTATCTCCTGCATAGCCTGGTTTTATCTGATGGCGGATGTCTTTATGTGCATTATAGCATAGTAAAGCACAGTTTACAAGGGACTACACAGGGCAACGGTGGTAATTATCAAATCCATCACCCGCCGCTTGTCGTCAAAGGATACGCTGTACCATGTGTCGAGGCAGCCGGAAATCTGGCTGACCTGTTCCGGGCTGATGGCTTCTACTGTCAACGCCGCTATCTTTGCCAGAAGTTCCTGCTTGCGTCCGTCCCGTTCGGCTATCTTCACATACACATAAGAGACCAGCACATTGTTTGCGACCGTCAGACTGTCCACCAGCTTTTCAATCTCGCGTTGGTGCGTTCGCCTGCTCTGGTCATGGTGTCCAGAAGCGGGGTCACGGCGCACTTCCCCAACCGGGGTATTCCTTTTCAGACGGTCATTCGGTTTCAAGTCTATGTATATCCATAAAGTAGGAAATCAGCCCGAAAAACTCGCTATTTTCACGTTCTCGGATTTGTGGTAGAATGGGAAAGTGATAAACTACAATATAGGAAAAGGAACAAATGGCTATGTCTAAAGCAGGAAATAATGCTTATCGTGTTAAAACAGATGGGTTTCATGGTGAACTATTCCTTCCAGTGGAGGACAAATATCCGGGGAAAGCACTAATTTGTTTCAGCGGCAGCGATGGGAAATTTGAACTGTCCTGTATGCTGGCAAGTGTTTTTCGATCTCATGGGCTGACAACTCTGGCGCTGGCCTATGTGATGGAGGAGGGACTGCCCAGACAATTCTCTTGTATTCCTGTTGATTTATTGGAAGCAGCAGCAAAACGGCTGCACGATATGGGATATAAAAAGATAGGGTTGTGGGGGATCTCAAAAGGAGCAGAACTGGCGCTGACGGCGGGAAGCCTTTTGCCGGGACTTGTCAATGCGGTGATTGCGGTTGCTCCCATGAATACCGTATGTCAAGGATTTACCATGGAAAAAGGTATCTCTATTGCGCCGGGAAGTAGTTGGAGTTTCCATGGGAAAGAAGTGCCTTATACTGCTTACGGGCTGGAGAAATTTCCTCTCAGTCATGTGGTGCGTAAAAGCGTCCGGGCGAGGGAATTAACCATGTATGACCTTTACCTGCCTCTTGTGCAGCATCCCAACCCTGCCGCAGTTATCCAAGTTGAGAAAATTACCGGCCCTGTCCTGCTGATTTCCTCTAAAATGGATACCATGTGGCCATCAGAACTTGCGGCAAAACAGGTTATGAAGCGATTGCAGGATTATGATTTTCCATACTTTTACCAGCATTTGAGTTATGATTACGGTGGGCATTTGTTTGTTCCAATGGAATTGCGGCTGACAAAGCTTTTCAAAGGTGACCGATGGAAAAATAAAGAGCAAGGACGGAAAGCCCGAATGGATTCACTTATGAAAACACTGGAATTTGTTTCCCGGTGGTGAACAATAGATAGGGGGAAAACAGCATGGTATTACCTCTCCAAGTCTGCGCTGAGAAGTTATGAAGCGGACGATTTCAAAGGCATCAGCCACTGTGCCCTTATCAAACTGGCAAAGTTTTACGGCGTGACGCGGGGAAGAAAACAGTAAAAGCATATTTGCAGGTTATGGAGGAAAAGCAAATGAACACACCTACATTAAAAACAGAGCGTTTGATTTTAAGAAAATTCACAGAACAGGATATGGAAGCGCTGCTCCTTATACTGCAAGACGAGGAAGTCAATCAGTTTTTGCCCTGGTATCCGGTAAAAAGCATGGAAGAAACTATAAAATTCTACGAGGAAAGGTATGCTTCAAAATATGCCCAGCCACAGGCATACTCATATGCGATTTGTCTCAAAAAAGATAATTTTCCTATCGGCTATGTAAAGGTGGATATGGAGGAACATCACGATTTCGGATATGGACTTCGTAAGGAAATTTGGCATCAAGGAATTGTTACAGAAGCAGCGAAAGCGGTTATAGAACAAGTGAAAAAAGATGGCCTGCCTTATATTACAGCAACGCATGACAGGAACAATCCCAGAAGCGGCGGCGTAATGCAAAATGTAGGAATGAAATACCAATATTCTTATGAAGAACTATGGCAGCCAAAAAATATTTTGGTTACATTTCGGGCTTACCAGCTTAATCTTGATGGGAATGAAAGCCGGGTTTATAAAAAATATTGGGATAACTCGGCTGTGCATTTTATAGAACCGAACTTATAAACAGATTAAGGAAGTGAGAAAATGGATGAATTAAAGCAAAACTATTACGGCAGTTTGTGTACGGAAATGTACGAGATTTTGCACGAGCAAGCGCCGCAGGATGAATTGCAGTTTTATCTTTCTTATGCTGAAAAGGGCATGAGGATTTTAGAGCCGCTATGTGGAAGCGGACGATTTCTTGTGCCTTTCTTAGAGCGTGGATTTGATATTAGCGGAATGGACTTATCAGAAGAAATGCTGGCAAAGCTAAACAAAAGAAGGCTTTGACTTAATCTTAAAAGGGAAAAAACCACTACGACGGAAATAGTCAGACGCAGTTTTCGCCAGCCATTTATGAACTCTACAATGGCGAAGAATTATTGCAAAGTGAAAATAAGTGCGGTTTTGAGAATATATTGACCTACTCGGCCTATCAAAAAGAAATTGCGGTTGATGATAAGTGCGAAATGCTCATATACGAATGCAGCAAGTTCCTTGTAAACGGAGATAAAATGAAATAACAAGAACAACTTAACTTTTCATTTGTCCAGATATCTGTCTTGTCAGATGTACAGCAGTGTGCTATAATGAAGGCTATCATTTGCACAAGTACTCCATCCAGATAAAACTGGGAGCGCTCGTTGCAGACAGTCCAAGGAAAGAGAAAGGTATCTCTATGAAAACAGATATATTAATAGTAGGAAGCGGATGCAGCGGCTTATACTGCGCACTCCATCTGCCGCAGCAAATGCGGGTGACAGTGATTACAAAATCAGACCTGGAAAGCAGCGATTCGTTTCTTGCGCAGGGCGGCATTTGTATGCTCCGGGATGAGGATGATTATGAGGGGTATTTTGAAGATACGATGCGTGCCGGGCATTATGAGAACAACAGTGCTTCTGTGGAGATTATGATTCGCTCTTCCAGGCAGGTTATCCAGGAGCTTGTGGGGTACGGCGTGGAGTTTCAGCGGGAAGCGGACGGAAGCTTTGCCTATACGAGAGAAGGCGCGCATTCTAAAAAGCGCATTTTGTTTCATAAAGATATCACAGGCAAAGAGATTACGAGAAAACTGCTTGGGCAGGCAAAAAGCCGCAGGAATATCGAGCTGTTGGAGTATACGCAGATGCTTGACCTGATCAGCAGCGATAACCGCTGCTATGGGGCGGTTGTAAAAAAAGCGGACGGTACTACAGCGCTGCTTCGGGCTTCCTATACGGTGCTTGCCTGCGGCGGGATCGGCGGATTGTATACGCATTCCACCAATTACAGGCACCTGACAGGGGACGCGATTGCAGCCGCGCTCCGGCATCAGGTTGCGCTGAAAAATATCAATTATATCCAGATCCACCCGACGACGTTTTACACTGAGGGAAAACAGGAACGCAGCTTTTTAATTTCCGAATCCGTGCGCGGGGAAGGCGCTAAGCTGTATGATAAGCATATGCGGCGTTTTGTCAACGAGCTGCTGCCGCGGGACGAGCTGACAGCGGCGATTTTGGAGCAGATGAAAAAAGACGGCACGCCGTATGTCTGGGAGGACCTGCGCCCGATCCCGAAGGCAGAGCTGGAAGCACATTTTCCGAATATCGTGGCATACTGTGCGAAAATGGGCTTTGATGTGACAAAAGAATGCATCCCGGTCGTGCCTGCACAGCATTATTTTATGGGCGGCATCCAGGTTGATACGGACAGCCGCACATCGATGGAACAGCTATATGCGGTCGGTGAAACGGCATGTAACGGCGTGCATGGCAGAAACCGCCTGGCGAGCAATTCACTGCTGGAGAGCCTTGTGTTTGCACAAAGGGCGGCAGAAGATATCGGAAATAAGGCGGCAAAGGAAAAGAGAGAGGACGCATTGCCGGCAGGTGTGGGCATGGAGCAGTATGAGGATTATGAGGCGTACATCGCAGACAGCCAGGCTGCGGTGCTTGAGGAGATCCGGCGTACAGAAGCAGGCGGGCAAAATAAGCCAGGCTTGCAGGACTGATCTGCCAGTGAACCATGCCGTAAGCCAAAAATTAGAAGGGAAGAAAGAATCATGTTTGATCCGGTAACAATGAAATTAAATGTAGAGCCGCTTATCGTAAGCGCGCTCAAAGAGGATATTACAAGCGACGACGTATCGACGAACAGCGTCATGCCCCATGCGCAGGCAGGGGAAGCGGACTTAATCTGCAAGCAGGACGGGATCATCTGCGGCTTGCAGGTATTTGAACGGGTATTTACACTGCTGGATGAGCAGGCAAAAGCAGAGTTTTTTGTAAAAGACGGCGACGCTGTCCAAAACGGGCAGCGAATTGGAATCATCCGCGGAGATATCCGCGCGCTGCTTTGTGGGGAACGTACAGCGCTGAATTATTTGCAGCGGATGAGCGGGATTGCGACCTATACGCATGAGACAGCAAGCCTTTTGGCTGGCACAGGGATCAAGCTGTTAGATACGAGAAAGACATCGCCGAATAACCGTATTTTTGAAAAATATGCAGTCCGTACAGGAGGGGGCAATAACCACAGGTACAACCTGACAGACGGGGTGCTGCTTAAAGATAACCATATCGGAGCCGCCGGCGGCGTGAAAAAAGCCATTGAGATGGCAAAGGAATACGCGCCGTTTGTACGCAAGATTGAAGTCGAGGTAGAATCGCTTGAGATGGTGAAGGAAGCGGTGCTTGCCGGGGCAGATATTATTATGCTGGACAATATGGATTATGAACAGATGAAGGAAGCGGTTGCCTATATTGCAGGCAGGGCAGAAGTGGAGATCTCCGGCAATGTTACAAAAGAACGCATAGGAGGGCTTGCCAGCCTGGGCGTGGATTATATTTCCAGCGGGGCGCTGACGCATTCGGCGCCGATTTTGGATCTTTCCATGAAAAATTTACATGCGGTATAAGAGCCGGATAAGCCGGGAGGATGCAGATGCACAAACGCTATGATACAAAAAGGAGGCGATGCAGATGAACGGCGAACAGCGCAGAAAACAACTGATAGCCTTACTGTCAGACAGTAAAACGCCGATTGCCGGCTCTGTGCTGGCGCAGAAGCTCCAGGTCAGCCGCCAGGTGATCGTACAGGATATCGCACTGCTTCGCGCGAACGGGGCAGATATTTTATCGGCAAGCCGCGGCTATTTGTTGATGCAGCCCAGGCAGGAAGCCAGTCGGGTATTTAAAGTCGTGCATTCGGATGCGCAGACAGAAGAGGAGCTGACGCTGATCGTGGATATGGGCGGGACGGTGCGGGATGTATTTGTCTATCACAGGGCATATGGGATTGTCTGTGGAGAAATGAAGATACGTTCCCGGCGGGATATCCAGGATTTTATGGAAAAAATAAGAACCGGAAAGTCCAGCCTGTTAAAAAATGTGACGGCAGGCTATCATTACCATACGATCGCGGCGGAGGATACGCAGACGCTGGATGCCATTCAGGAAAAGCTGGCGGAAAAAGGGATGCTGGCAAAGCTGCAAGAGGATGAGCCGGTAGATTTTTGGAGCAGGATGCAGGGGTGAAAACAGGTTCACTGACAAGGCGCAGCCGCATACAATAATAAAAACCATAAAAGGCATTCCCATCATCAGACCGATACGGAATGTAAGGCGCCTGTATGAGCTTTTTGTCACGTATGTCCAAAGCCTATGAACACGCTCTCATACTGCCTCTGGCGGCAGAGTCAAAATATATTTTATTCAGCGACTGTCACCGCGGCGACGGCAGGGCGGATGATAATTTTTTAAAAAATGAATTTCTGTATCTGGCGGCGCTGCGTTATTACGACAAATACACGTTTACGTATCTGGAATTGGGTGACGGCGATGATCTGTGGGAAAACCGTTCGATCGAACGGATCAGGCAGATGCATCCGCACAGCTTTGAAATGCTGGAAAAATTCAGGGATGAGCGGCGCCTGTATCTGATTTACGGCAATCATGATATGGTGAAAAAAGACGCGGGCTTTCGTAAAAAATATCTGGATGTGCCGAGCTATCCGGGCATTTTGTTGGAAGATACGATGCATAAAAGGAACATTTTCCTGACACACGGGCATCAGGCGCAGGTGATGAACAGTACTTATTGGAAGGTAAACCGTTTTTTGGTGCGCTATCTGTGGAAAAACCTGGAGCTGTTTGGCGTGCCCGACCCCACGAGCGCGGCAAAGAACCATACAAGAAAAGATGCTGTAGAACAGCGCTTGTCACAGTGGGCAGCGCAGCAGCAGGTGATCCTCATAGCCGGACACACACACCGTCCGTTTGCCGGGACGAAGCAGTCGCCGTACTTTAATACAGGAAGCTGTGTGCATCCGGCTGGGATTACCGGCATTGAGATAGAAAACCGCTGCATGACACTGGTGAAATGGTCGCTGGAAACACGTCCTGACCAGGTGGTTTATGTAAAGCGGGAAGTACTGGGAGATACAGTTTGTGTGGATCAGTACTAAATCTCTTCAAAATATACGGCAACCGCTTTTCTATGCTCAGTCGGGCAGTATTTCAGCGTGCGTCCTGTAAGAGTAACCGTTTCCGGGATATCACTGTATATTTCCTTTATGATGTAGGATTCCTTGAGGCTGCATGGTGTTTTTGCAGCGTCCGTCTCAGGGGCAGGCAGCGGCAGCTCAATCGCATCCGGCAGATCCCCGTCAAAGAGATGGATAACAGCGTAGCCTTTTTTGTCTTTTCCCATGCGCACTACGCCCTGCCAGCCTTTAGGATGGCGGATACAAGGGATATCCGGCCCATAGCGGAAGCTGATGCCGTCTTTTATGACAGGGGCTATTTTTTTATAAAATGCGATTCCTGCGTCGATTACGTCCCACTGTTCTTTGGTAAGGCTTGTTACATCACCGGACAGGCACATTCTGCCTAAAAATGTATTGCTTATGGAGTAAGCGATCCGTTTGAGGGAATCGGACTTGCGTATGACTGCCCAGATCTGGCTTTGGCGCGGTAGGATAGCGCGGTGCAGGTTGGCGGCGATGATCGGGATTTCTTCGCATTCATGGGCGTCTGAAAACGAAGCCATACTGGAAAGCCCCATAAATCCTGGTTCCAGGCGGTGCCCGCCGGAGGCGCAGTTTTCAATCACGATGCCTGGGATTTCGCGCGCGATTTTCTGAAAGTAAGACTGTGTGGCAGCAATCTGCCTGCGCAGCCCTTCTCCCTGGGATTCACAGCCGTCGCAGCCGATGCCGATGGTGTCATTATAGTCTACCTTTAAATATTCAAATCCGTACTGCTTAAGCATTCCAATCAAACGTTCGTCCAGGTATTGGATCACCCAGGGATCATTCATGTCAAAGAAGCGCCGCCGGCTCGTAGTCAGCGGAAAGCCGTCCCGTTTCAGCAGATGCTCTGTGCTTTGGTACGCTTCTGAGGCTGGCCCGGCGTTTTCAAACTCAAACCAGATACCAGGCTTACATCCAGCGGCTTTGATTGCCGCGGTTGTTTGCTCCATGCCGTCTGGAAACAGGGATTTAGACACCTGGTAATCGCCCATGCTCATATCCCAGGGAACGCCGTCTTTTTTGTACCATCCGCAGTCAATGACAAAATAAGTAAATCCTTTTCCTTTGATCGCATTCAGGATCTGCTGTATATTTTCATGCGAAGGGCAGCCCCAGGTTGTACAGTATTCGTTAAAAATAAGCGGAAGCTCCTGCTCGCATTCCGGCAGGCTTTGCAGAGCTTCGTTCTGAAACTGCACGAGACGGCCTGCGGCGATATCTATAGAATCTGTTTCACATACGGTCAGAATTGCTTTGGGAGAAAGAAAGGACTCTCCCGGCAGCACCGTTTTGATCCAGTGGCCAAATTCGCGGTCTGCAATGCCGCCGCTGACCGCAAAATTGTCGTCCTTGCGAAACAGCTCCATCTGCCAGGAAGAGCCGTGAGATAACTGTGCGCCCCAGAATACGCCGCTTGCCGTGTCCTCTACCAGCAGCCATGGGAAGAAATTGTTGACCGGAAGAGAGCCGACCTCGCCAAACCGTTCACATTTGACAGAATCTTTGCCCCAGCTCGTATCTAGCTGCAAGGCTTCCGCCGGAACAGATTCCAGGCATCCTTCCTGGCTCCAGCGGCTCCTAAGACGGTGAATCCGCAGCCTTTCATGGCAGTCGCCGTCCAGGTAAGGGGAGATCCGTTCGATGGAAAAGCTGGAAAGCAGCTCAAGGCTTGCCGGTTCCTGCCCGTGATTTTGAAATTCTGTCCACACAGTCAGATAAGGAGCGCCCATTTTCCAGCACAGGTGATGGTGTACGAAAAATCCGCGTTCATCACCGATCACGGTAAGGATCTCCTGGCTGTCTTTTTGTGTGGTTACATGCTGGCTTACGAGCTTCATTCTGCGTACAGTCTCGCTGCCGCGCATCGTATTGCCGGGAGCGTAGCAGCCTTCTGCCGCGTCGCAGGTAACTTTGATCTGTACAAGGCTGTCAAGCGCCTCCTGTTTTTGGACGTGTGGCAATGGTTTCTTGCTTGGATACAGTGTAAGCCCGACATGCTTTTCTTCGTCGGTTTCATAACGTGCAGTCATGTCGCCAAGCGGATATTCCTGTAATAGTTGTCTCATACGTTTTCCTTTCTGTCATTTTGTTATTTTAACCTTTTACTGCGCCGACGGTCATACCTTTGATAAAATATTTCTGTAAAAACAGGAAAAGCACGGCAATTGGAAGTACAGAAATAACAATTGCTGCCATTGCTGTTGTATAGTCGCTGCTCTGTGCGGAGAACAGGGATTGTATGGCAACGGTCAGTGTCTTTAACTGCTTTTTGCTGACGTAGAGGCTTGCCAGCAAGTAATCGTTCCAGATCTGAAATGACTGCATTACGATTAGGGTTGCCATAGCGGGTTTCAGCAGCGGCAGTACGACGACGAAATAGGTCTTAAACACGGAGCAGCCGTCGATGCGCGCTGATTCCTCCAGCTCCAGCGGAACCGTGTTCATAAAGCTGTTCATTAAAAATACGCCAAAGGAAATTCCGGTCGCCACATACATAAAAATGATTCCATACCGTGTGTTGGTCAGATGCATTTTATAGCCAATTGTATAAATTGGAAGGAACAGTGCCTGGTAAGGAATCAATATACCTATAATAAAATAAATATAGGCAAATTGAAAGAACTTTTTTTTGCAGCGGGCAATTGCCCATGCTGTTGTCCCGCACAGCAGAGCGAGAATCAGCACACTGCACGCTGTATAAAAAAACGTATTGATAAAAGTGAATTTCATGTTCAGCTTGTCATAGGCTTTTACATAATTATCCAGGTTCAACGACTGCGGCAGGGATAGCGGATTGCCCAGGTACAGCTCTTTTTTGCTCTTAAAGGAGTAATTCAGGATAATTATGATGGGTGCAATAAATAAGAATGCAAATAGGGTCATCACAATTTGCGTAAGCATTGTCTCTTTTGTATAAGGTGTGCTGTCCGGCAGATCTTCCTTTTGTTTTTTGCGAAATAGGGCTGTCATTATGCCTGTACCTCCTTGCTCTTTAGGCTCTTGACCTGGATCAATGCAACAAGCAGCAATGCCGCGATCAGTGTTACCGTCATCGCAGAACCGTACCCATACTGCCGTCCGTTAATAGCGGTAGTATAGGTCTTATAGATCACGGAAGTAGACGACCTGCCCGGCCCGCCCTTGGTTGAGGAGACGAGCAGGTCATATACTTTTAGGGAACCTGTTGTAATGCCTACGACACAGATTGTAATTGCCGGTGCAAGCATTGGGATGGTTACATGGAAAAACCGTTTGACGCCTCCGGCGCCGTCTACCTTGGCAGCTTCGTATAATTCAGCCGGAACACTTTGCAGGCCGGCAAGATAAATGAGCATCCAGTATCCGATCCACTGCCAGTTGTTTGCGATTAAAAGTCCGCCAAGCACTGTTTTGGAATCTCCAAACAGCAGGAAATTAAAGTTGGTTCCTAAGAAATCATTGACTGCTGGCAGTACATTGGAAAACATTTTCAGCCAGACGAATCCGACGATTACAGCACTGATCAGACAAGGGATAAAAAATGCTGTACGGTACAGCTTTTGAGCTTTTATACCGCTGTCCAGCGCTACTGCAAACAGCAGCGCCGCGATATTTTGGATCAGTGTGTTTCCAATGGTAAACTTTAAGGTGAACCACCAACTGTCTAAAAATTCTTTGTCGTGAAACAGGTCAATATAATTTTGAAATCCTACGAATGGTTTTTCCGCAGTCATTCCATTCCAGCTTGTTAACGAATAGCGGAATGCGAGAAGAAGCGGAATTATGAGCCCGATTGTAAAGATGATAAGCCCTGGCAGTACCAATGCGAAATACTGTACAGACAGGCGGTCTTCCATGCTTTTTTTTGAGTTTTTCATTGTGCTCCTCTCTGTCAGCCGTTAGTTTGCGCTGCTGGCTTCTTTTCTGCCGTCAGATGCTTTGAGTGCATCTTCAAAGCTTTCCTGTCCCTGTAGCCATGCAGCGACATCCTTAGCGTTTTCTTCCTGGAATCCGCCCCATACAAGCTGGTTGTTGCCCAGCGTTACGTCGGCGATGTTTCCTTCTGACGCATATTGGTCGATATCTGTCTGGCTTGGATTTTCAAAAGTTGGAGAGATATCTTTTAACATCGAAGCTGTTTTTGTATAGTTATAGATCTCAATCGCAAGGTCTTTGTCTGATGTGAGCAGGTCCAGCACGCTATTTACGGCATCCTGGTGCTCCGTCTGGGCACTTGTCATAATCGTAATGTTTGGCTCGAAGATCAGCTTGGAATCTCCGGTTTGATTTGGGAACGGGAAAATGCCGAAGTTAAAATTCTCGTCGATATCCAGGAAATTCTGAATCGACCAGGAGCCGGAAACTTTCATTGCGGCTTCGCCCATAACCATTTTTGCATCACAATCCGTTTGTTCCGTGGAAAAGGTATTGTCAAATGTATTTTCGTAGATCAGTTGGTTGTATTTGTAAGCAGTCTGCATTTCTTCGCTGTCTGCAAAGCTTGCCTTGCCGTCACGGAACTGGTCGCCCCAGTCTGGGATTTTGTTGAATACATCGTTCATCATAAACTGCATCGTCACATTTCCAATCGACCATGTATCAACCATATGGCTGGCAAACGGGGTAATGCCTTTTGCGTTGCAGTCGTCAATGATTTTTTGAAGATCATCGATTGTCTGAGGGACTTGCCAGTTGTTTTCCTCAAACAGGTCTTTGTTATAATAAACACCCTGGTAAAGCGCGTTGTATACCATGCCGTATGTCTTGCCGTCGATCGTTACATTTTCTCTCGCAGCATCCAGGCCGCGGTCCAGATAGGTACTGTCAATCTCTGCCAGTACGCCCTGCGGTGCATAGGTGGCAACATCCTGTGCTTTGCCGATCATAATGTCAGGAAGCCCGGACTGTAAATACTGCTGCATTTTTGGCTGGAAATCATTGCCCCAGTCTACACATTCCCATTCCAGCGTAATATTAGGGTATTTTTCAGCAAGTGCTTCATCGATCATGTCCTCAATGCCAGCGTCTGTAGTTGACTGCCCGGCTAATACAGTGAGCGTGACCGCTTCATCATTGGATGAGCCAGTGTCTTTTTGAGCCTCGCTGTCCGTTTCCGTGCCGCTGTTTTGCTCTGTCTGATCGTCTGCATCACTGCTTCCTGAAGCGCCGCAGCCAGATAATATGCCGGAAAACATGGCGGATGCAAGTAAGATCCCTGCAAATTTTCTTTTCATTTTCAAAATCCTCCTTTAATCTGTTTGATTTGTGTGTCTATTATAGTCTAAACATGCTGGCTGCTGATAGGAAAATATTGAAAAAATAAGCTGTTTTTTTTAGAAATCATCCCAGGTTCTTTTTATAATCCCGTGGGCTTATGCCTGTCAGCTTGCGGAATACTTTATTAAAATAAGTATAATCGTCATATCCGACCATAAATGCGATCTCTGTCAGGGTGCCAGCGTTTTCTTTTATGTATTGCTTTGCTTTTTGGATACGCAGCCCAGCAATATACATCATCAGTGTTTCTCCGGTTTCCTTTTTGAACATTTTGGAAAAATAGGAATGCTCTACATGAAACTGTTCCGAGAGCCCTGACAATGTAAGCGGCTCAAAATAATGCTCCTGAATATAGGCTGCCGCCTGGCGAACGGTTTCCTGCATAGTATCGGCTGTTTCGTCTGTTCCTGCGGTTAGTATGCTGTCAATGGTGTCCTCGATCATTTCACACAGATAGGTTTCATCCAGCAGTTCAACGGCTTTATCCGCCATCTCGACCATGCTTTCCGCCTGAAGCAGTTCTTCCGGGTGAAGCCTTTTTTCGGCATCTGCCAGCAGGATATTTAAGATCCGCTTTACTGCCTGGCGTACTTCCAGATAGGTCCAGGAGGTTTCCTTACAATGCCTGATACCTGCTTTTTCAAATACAAGCTCGTAGATGCCTTTACGGTTGCCCGATTTTAACAGGGCCTGCAATTCTTTAGCCAGAACATCCGAAAACCGGTTTTTTACTTCCCGTCCATTCGCAGAGGAATCCCGGCAGGCCTGGATAAAGCAACTGTCAGTTGTAAACGTCCTTGTCATCAGCAGAGAGACAACCTGTACATAAGCCTGATAAATGCTGTCGATCGAGTAGGCAGGATCACTTGCCACAATGGTTAGCGGAGAGCTTACCCAGCCGCACAGCTCATCGAGCAGATGTTTTAAAAGAGGGAGATAGGAATCCTGCTCTATATCAGAAATAATGATAAATTCATTTGACCGGTAAATATAGTTAAATGCCATAAGCGCTCCTGCCCCAATCGTACTGCGGATTCGGTTTTTGATACTTACTGAGATCAGGTTCATGTCATAGCCGCACTGCTTCATCAGGCCTGCCATATTGTGAATTTTAATCAGCGTTAAGCAGATACCAGCAGGATCGGCGCAGCTCATTGTGATATGTGTACCGGGAAGCAGTTGTTTTGGCTCCAGAAGCTGGGAAAATTCACGATCCTGCATGAGTGAGGCAGCTTTGGAAAGCTCCAGTTTTTTCTGCGCTTCCTGCGCTTTTTGCGAACGCCTTTCCTGAATCAGATCCAAAGCCTTGACAATGGCATTTACCAGGTCGAGCTTGCTGACAGGTTTCACAAGATAATTGATTGAGCCGGCTAAAAATGCGCCTTTTACATAGTCAAAATCGTTATAACCGCTGATCACAAACGTAATGACGTCCCGATAGGATTCCTGGATTTTTTTCAGCAGGTCGACGCCGTTTAAAAATGGCATATTAATGTCAGTAATTAAAATATCTGGACATTGCTGTTCCATGCGCATCAGCACCTCTTCCCCGTCGCTTGCCGCAGGCAGCAGTTCCAGTCCGTATTCTTCCCATTCGATCATTTTGCGCAGCTTCTCTCTAGTCCAGTATTCATCGTCTGCAATCAGCACTTTAAATCTTTCGCCCATAACTGTTCCATCTCCTCTACTGTTGTTTTTGGCAAATGCAGCGTCACTTTTGTTCCGCACTGCGGCTGGCTGCTAATTGTAATTCCGTAAGGCTTTCCATACAGCATTTTCATCCGCATATGAATATTGCTCAAGCCGATGGAGTCTCTTTTGGCTGCTTCGCTTTCACTGGTATGTTGCAGCAGAGCTTCTATTTTTTCTGTAGTCATTCCCGTTCCGTTGTCTTGTACGGTAATTTCCAGATGATTGTCCTTTATTTTGGCACAGATGATCACTTTTTTTTCGCCCCGGATATTGCGCAGTCCGTGATTTAATGCATTCTCTACGACTGGCTGGATGGACAGCCTTGGGATAGAAGATTTTAAGGCTTCATCAGCGATATCGAACTCATATTGAATGTGATTGTGCATCCGCACATCCATGACATAAATATAATTTTTCAAGTGTGCAATTTCTTTTGCGATACTCGAAAACGGATGCTTAAAATCCAGGCTGTATCTGAAAATATTTGACAGAGACTGGCATAGAGCATTGACCTGAGGGCATCCCTGAATATCTGCGATACTGCTCATAGTGTCCAGTGTATTGTATAAAAAATGCGGATTAATCTGCGCCTGAAGTGCATTGTATTCCGCACGGTTTAACATGAGCCTTGTCTCATAGCTGCTGCTGATTAAGCTTTCGATCTGGTCGAGCATTTCATTGAAATTTCTTGCCAGTTCTCCAACCTCATCATCCTTCATGCCCGTAATCCGCAGCTTCGTATTTCCGTCCCGGATTTTCTTTGCAGTCTGAGCCATACGTTCCAGAGGGCCAGTCAGTGATTTGGACAGCATACCTGTTGCGAAACTGGCAAGAAACAACATCAGCACAGCGATACATACAAAGTTGGCGGCAAGGATACGCTGGTTTTTCCTTAACAGAGACTGCGGCATCAGGGCATACGCTCCCAGGTTATATTTGCTCTGGCCTACTTGAAAAAATACGCTTGTATTGGAGACGGCGGAGGTTTCCAGAAGGTTTTCTTTGGCTGCAATTTTTTCCTGGAGATTCTCACAAGCCTCTTTGTTTGCAGGATCAAGCTGTCCCATTTGCAGCATGGGCCTGTCTCCGTCAGGCTGAATCCAAATGCCGGCTTCTTCATTGCCAGCGTATTTTTCCATAATGGAACGGATGGCGTTATTGTTGACATCACAGACCACGTAGCCGATTTTTTTGCCGATATTGCTTGTCTCATATATTTTCAGTGCAAACCGGATGATGTCCCGTTCCCTGGATGTGTTATAATAGCTGGAGATCAGCATTTTTGCATTGTCTGAGCTTACATAATCCAGGACAGCCTGTACATTGTTGGAATCCGGGCTATCGTAAATATCTTTTGGAAAATGGTATTTGGGCGTTACCGCGCGCCTGTAAAAGCTGATCAGCTCGTGGCGTGCATTATAGAGGTAAATAGCGGCGACACCGTCTGAGGCATCAAAACGGCTGTCAGCAAGATGGTATGCTTCCCGAAAATATACATCACGTAGCTGTTTGGCGCTTTTGTTGCTTTTTAAATCGTTCAGGTAATCCTTTTCGTTATATATGCCGACCAGACTGTTTTCAATCTTTTTGATATAGGTATAAATATCATCCTGCATATTTTTCAGGGAATTTATGTTTTCTTCTTTTGTCTGCTGATAAATGATCTCAGACGAGCTGCGCCAAAATAAAACGGTCTGGACCAGTAATGCGAATAAGATGATGCTACCAAATGTCAGCAGTATTTTTGTATGCATGTTCCATGTGTGCTTCATAAAGAGCCTCCTTTGGAAAGCGGATGTTATCATCATTATAGCGTTACTTATGGGATTTGTATATTGGACTTTTTTGTTAACAAAGTTGTATTCAATAGAAATGCATATCTTCATACGAAATTCATACCTATGTGCTATTATATATAACAACAGAAAAAGGAACTCACAATCGTCATTGACTGGATCGCTGATGCAGAAAGGATTAGATAAGAAGGATGCAGACATCGTACAAAATATTGTTTTTAGAAGATGAACCGACCATACGCGAAGTATTAAAGGAATATATGACCATCACAGGCTACGAGGTAACGATAGCCGAACGCGGCGACGAGGCGCTTAAGCTGCTCGCCAAGCAACCCTTTGACGGCGCGGTGCTGGATATTATGGTGCCGGGAGCCGACGGCTTTGAGGTGCTCACCTATATCCGCAGGCATATGCCGGATATGGCTGTGATTATGCTGACCGCGTTAGACGATGAAAAAACGCAGGTGCAGGCATTTAACCTGTATGCGGATGATTATATTATCAAGCCCGTATCACCGATTATCCTGTTAAAGCGGATGGAAACGGTACTGCGCCGGACAGCCGCAGGCGTGCACAAGGAACCGGAAAAGCGCAAAGGGCTTTCCTTGCAGCAGGAAGCGTATTGCGCCTATTATGGAGGGACAAAGCTGCCGCTGACGTTAAGCGAATACCTGCTGTTGCAGGCATTGTACGAAGAGCCGAACCGGGTGTTTACGAGGGAGCAGTTGATCCTGCGCATTTTTAATGAGGATTACATTGGCAATGACCGCATTATCGACGCCCATGTGAAAAATCTGAGAAAAAAGCTGCCGACAGCGTGCATCAAAACGGTGATTGGCGTCGGCTACCAGTTTGACAAGGAGGCGGATGTATGAAAAAGCTCGGACAGAAGAACCTGTTTTACAGCCTGCTGCTTGCCGTAGTGCTGCTGTTTCTTTTGCTCGGTTATTTTATCTGGATGCTGCCGTCTTTGTATGTTTCTTATACAGAAGAGCAAAACCTGGAAGCGATCAAAAAGCAGCACCAGGCATTTTTGGAAACCGGAACCTACAACGACATCCGCGTAAAAAATCCGACAGCTTGCGTTTCGATTAAAATTCCATTTGAGAAAGAGGAATGGGAATTGACGTCTAAAATCGTGTCTGTCAAAATGACGGCGTCCAACCCTAGGATGAAAAAACTGGCGGGCGAGGTGCAGGCATTTTTAAAAGAAATCAGTGCAAGCGGCATCCTGGATTTGGAACAGAACCGGAAGATTAAAGATCGCGTGAACCGATGGCGCCAGGAACTGGAAGCAGTACTCAGGGACGAAGTCCGGCTACCAGTTCAGATCAAAGTGCTGCGCGAAGGCAAAGACCTGGGGCTTTATTATGCAGAAGCGTTTCGTATCCATGCCGGAGCAGGCGATGAGATGATTTTGGAATCCTCGGTATTTGACAGGGACAACCAGTATACCAATTATCTGGCAGTACAGGCGGTCGCGGACGGCATCGTATTTTCTGTCCTTCCGGTCGTTACGCCCCAGATGGAAGAAATACGCCCGATTGTCATGCAGAGTGTCCCGATGCTGTGCGCAGTGATTTTGATGCTGGTGCTGGCCTTTTCGCAGATCTATTCTAACGGCATCGTGCAGCCTGTTTACCAGAGCCTGCAAGACAGCAACCAAAGGCTGTTGGAAGAAAACGAGCGTCAGGAAATGTTTCTGCGCGCCACCTCCCATCAGCTAAAAACACCGATTACAGCATCCCTGCTGCTGCTGGACGGCATGATCGGACAGATCGGCAAATACAGCGACAGGGAGGCGTATCTGCCAAAGGTAAAAGAACAGCTTTTGTCTATGCGAACCATGGTAGAAGAGATCCTGTCCCTGAATCAAAGCCGCAGAAAAGCCGACTTCCATAAGCTGCGGCTGTACGAGCTGGTACAGGCGCAGGCAGACGCCTACCGGGTAGCCGCAGCAGATAAACAGCTTACAATCTCCATAAAAGGGGATCGGGACGCCGTTGTCTGCGCCGACGCCGAAAGCCTGTCCAGGATTATTGATAACCTGCTGTCAAATGCCGTGGCATATACGCCGTGCCACAGCCAGATTGTTGCGCATGTTTCGCCTCAAAAGCTCATAATCCGAAACGAGGGCACATCAATCCCACCAGAACTTCTGGCGCATATTTTTGAGCCGTTCGTTCATGGAGAACAGCAAAAAGGCACACATGGGCTCGGGCTGTATATCGCCGCGTATTATGCCAAAATGATGCAGATGCAGCTTAGCATCCGCAATTACGAAAACGGAGTAGAGGCAGTCTTGCAGACGATTTTGTGATATGCGATTCTGGGGCTGCCGTCCGCTACGTAAATACGCCCGCATTTATGAAATCCATTCGTTTCAAGCAGGTGCTGCATGGCATGGTTGCAGGCATGGGTATCCGCCCGTATATTTGCAGCCTTTGCTTCACAAAAAGACAGGCACAAGCGGAACAATCCCCGTTTCCTGCCGCCGGAGGCGAGGCGGTGGATCGTACCGTAGGGAGCGTTATTTAACCAGCTTCCGTCCTCGATCTGCGCGTAAGTAGGGTCGTTGCCAAGAATAAATGTAAATACGGCAAGGACTTCTCCGTTTTCAACGATCACATAGCTGCTGCCGTTCTGGATATCCTTCCTGATCAGGCTGGCAGGCGGATAGCTGTCCTTCCACTGGGTTGGATTATTGGCTGTGCGCATTTGCTCACGTGCATATGCGTAGATTGCAAGAATCTGGGGCAGGTCGTTTAGGGATGTGTTTCGTATGGTCATATTTTTATCCTCGTTTTCTGCTTTATGTTGTTGACTTTAAGATGCCTGTTCGGGTTTCTATGGAAACGGAGGGGGAACTGCCATTCCATCCTGTCAGTACTACGGGCATTCTAACATAGCGGATTATATTTTTCAACATAATTGATTACACAGGAAGATTGTGCAGAAGTGGGACTGTTTTGGGCAAGTGTTATATTTTTTTGCGGGAGGGACGCCGGAGGAAGGGGAGCGGGGCTGGCTTCCTGTTCCAAAATGTAAGGAGCCCTAAGCATCCTGCGTTTACGTTGTGGCACCGTCCGGGCGCGGCACTTGGGACAGCGTTGCGGGATGAACGGTAAATACAGCACCTGCCTTTTGCGCCATCGCCGC
>CAMUPC010000008.1 GCA_947090545.1 uncultured Eubacterium sp.
GGGCGAACTAGGTGCCGCGCCCGGACGGTGCCACAGCTTCCCGCAGGATGCTTAGTGCTTCTTAACCTTCTGGAACGGACGCAGCCAGGGCGTGCCAATCCCCTCTCCCAGCGTCCCTTTCCCAAAAAACTACACCCCCTACCGATTTTTCTTATACCCACATTCCGGGCAAACATCCCTACCATGATACACATACCCGCACCGATAACAGCAAATCGTATCATGCGTCTCCTTCGCAAGATAATTCAACTTCCTGGAAGCCGGTTTTTCCTGCAAATAACGAACAAATTCCTCCAAAATATTCGCCCAGTCCTCCATCTCCCCAGTTTTGACCGCATACGGAAGCTTATGCTGCGCACCATCCGTCTCTTCCAGCGTCAGCCTGCGGTTTAAAAGCCCCGTTGACGCCTCGATCGAAGCAATATTTGCAATCGGAATCCCATACGCATGGAGCCTGGTGCTGTAGAACAGGTTTTCCGGCGTCAGCACCATTCCTTCCCTGCCGTTAAAGCTCCTGGAAGTGTCTACGGAAAAAATCGGGTATTCAAACATGCTGCGTTCGCTGGCATAAGCAGAAAGCGCCGCGTCGATCGCGCTTGTCTCCGCGGGTTCGGCGGTATGCAGCATTACTTTTCTCGCCGGATAAAAATGATGCCTGGCATTTTCCTTGATGACGCCCCGCATTTCTTCCTGGAGCTTGCCTACAAGCAGCTCGCACTCGTCGGTACGTATCTTTTGCAGGCGTTTGGAAAGCATCTCCAGCGCGCTGCTTTTTAGTTCCGGCAGAAAATTTTCCGCGTCGATCTGTTCATAGACTGCCGCCGCTGCGTCAAAATCCATCTGCTGGGTGCCGTTTAGCAGTTCGCCTAAGCGTTCCTCATCCATGGCGTGTACTTTTTCCTGAATCTTTTCCATATAAGGGGCGATATTTTCATCTGCAAATTGCTGCTCCTCCAGCCTGCGCATCAGCCCTGTATAGTCCCCGCGGCTTACCTTGCGCGAACGCTTTACCATGCCTGCGATTTCCTGCTTTTCTGCTGCTTCCCGTTTCTGCTTTAACGTCTCTTGATAAGGAGACAGGTCGACGTCCTGGTACGATTTTAATTGTTCCTCCAGTTTTTTGTATCCGGCACGGTCCATGCGTTCAGGAAGCGTGTTCATCAGCTTTTCTACTTCTTCTTTTCCCTTCTGCGCCTGAATCTGGTGCAGTTTTTCCAAATATGCGCCTTTGAGCCCTTCTGGATAATCCGCCTCCTCCGCTTCCCGGATCATCCGTTTCATCTGGCTGTAGTTTTTATTATTGCTTTTTTCCGCTTTATATGAGAGCTGTGCCGCCAGATCCTTATATTCCGCTTCTTCGATTTGATGCAAGAGGTCTTTTTTATCTAATGCGTCAATGATGCTGTCGGCATGGATCTGCTTTTTCAGCTCATGCTTCTGCCTGTCTGACAGGCGTTCCAGCATTCCTACCCGGATACGGTATTTTTCCAGCCTTTCCTGTGCGGCATTTTTTTCTGCCTGCCTTTGGTTCTCTGCTTGTCCTCCGCCCGCGCTTCCATGTGCAAAACTGCCTGGCACGCGTCCCGTATCCTGCTCCTGTCCAAAGGTATCCTTGTGTGCAGTATTTCCGACAGCCGCAGATGCTCCCACAGCGTGCGGCTGCCCCCTGTGATTCAGTTCCATGCTGCTGCGGTGCGCTTGCCCATTATCATCCGGTTCCATGTGGCTATGGCGTACCTGTCCTATGTCATCCAGTTCCATGCCATCATAGTGTGCCTGCCCCATGTCATCCAGTTCCATACTGCCATAGCGCGCCTGTTTCCTATCATTCAGCTCCATACTGCCATAGCGCGCCTGTTTTCTATCATTCAGCTCCATACTGCTATAGCGCGCTTGTCCGTTGTCATCCAGTTCCATACTGTTATAACGCGCTTGTCCGCTATCATTTAGTTCCATATTGGGATCGTGCGCCCGTCCAGCAGAATTCGCTGCTTCCCTGCTATGGTGTGCCCGTCCAGCAGAATCCGCTGCTCCCCCGCTATGGCGTGCCTGTCCGTACATCGCTGGTTTCGGATAATCCGCGCCTTTCGTACCGCCGGCGCTGTTTTGTACATCCACTTCCGGCACGTCTTGATGCTGTGTTCTTTTCAGCGCTTCTTCTTCGCGCTTTTTTATTTCTTTTAATATCTTTTTCTCATGCTTCGCCACTGCCGCGTCAGGATAAAATCCTTCCTCTACCCGGTGTGCAAACCGTTGAAATACTTCGTCCGGCAGGCTGGAAAACCGTTTGCCAAAATCCTCCATCTGCTTTAGCGCATCCTGTTTGCTGTACAGCCTGTCTGGATGCTGCCCGGTGCCTGTAGCAGCCTGTTCCTCCCGCTGTAGCCTCTGCTTTCGGACCGCTTCGTATTCATTGTATTTAAAATTCGCGGCACGTTCTCCATGATAGCCCAGCAGCTCCAGGTAATCCTCGTATGCTTTTTCGTCGCCGCTAAAATCCATCTCATAGATCAAGCCTTCCGAAATCAGGCGGTCGGGGCGCGGCGTATAAAAGCAGCAGCAGTTGCTGCATGTGTAGGCGCGCGCCAGGTAAACGCCCTTTTCCTCGGTATCGATCCGTACTTCTTTGCCTTCTGGATAGACAGCCATATGCAGCTTACTGGAACATTTCGGGCATTCATAGCCTACGAGGTAAAAGTTGTTGCCAATCCGGTCCTCTACCCGTTCCAACAGCGTTGTCTCCGTTTTATGGAAGGTGCGTTCGCGGTTTTTCCAGATCAGCCTGTGCCAAAGCCCCTGCGATTCCGCCTTTGGATCGTCCTCCTGCTTTTTTTCATATTCCAAAACGGTCTGTAAAACCTCTTCATAGGTAATGCGCACGCCGACCTTATAAAACCGAAAGTTTTCCTTGCGCAGGGATGGCTCAATATAATACATCCCAAGAATTTTGCCAAAAAGCTGGTTGAGCTGCGGATAATCCTGCTCCACCCGAAGCCCCCGCAGGGTTCCCCATTTGCCAAACGCGTACAGCACCATATTTACCAGGTCTTTCAGCGTCGGATGCCTGGAAATATCCACTACCTGGTCCTCCCTGACCGGAAGGTCTACAAGATCCGTCAGCACCTTTCTCGTCTCAAACTGAAAAATCAGTGAACGCACTGTTCCCTCTAAGATCAGCTCATTATCCCTTACAAAAAAGCGCCCATCCCATACGACCTGTTCCCCCATCGTCTGGATCAGCTTGTTAAATGTCGCTTCCTGTTCCTGATTCGCCTGCAAAACCAGCATACCCGTCGCCTCACTTTTATCTTTTAATCAAAATAAAAGGCTGTCCGATTAAGGACAACCTTTTGCGGATGTCAACGAAATCCGGTTAAATACTAAAATCAAATCCAGGCTGGTAATTTCTAATATCCTGCTCCTGGATCTTCGACCAGTCTACGTTGTTCATCTTTTCTGTCAGCTCCTTCATAGACGAAGCCGATACCTGCGTCCGTTTGGAACGGATGGACAGGTCCTTAAGGTCCTTATTCTGCTCTTTTGCTTTCTCAATCCGCTCTCTCTGGCTTTCGCTCATCTTCTCCAGCTCTGCGAAATAAGACGTCGTGCCGTCATCGTTAAAGGAAATGCCGATCTTTAAAATCTCCCCTTTCTCAGACGTCGGCCCAAAGCCGAACTGCTTGTTGATCTGTTCTGACATACGGACAGCGCCATAGACCTTGTCCATGTTTTCTTTCTCAAACTTTTCATCAGCAGCCATTTTCTCCAGCTCGTCGGCAGAGAATATTACAGAATATTCTTTTGTTCCGCGTGAAAGGAGATCCTTGGCGTTGTCTCCTTTGTCCGCTACCATAAAATCCATATTGCTGTTTGCCTTTTTCAGTTTTTCCAGCAAAGCCTGTGCCTTGTCAGACAGCTCCGTGTGGTTCTTGCTTCCCTGCGTGCTGGACGTTTTTTTGCTGGAGCCTGCCTTTGCATCAAAGCTGCTCTTTGCCTTGCTGCTGTAATAGTTCTCCTGCACAGCGGCATATCCGTTTACTCTGTTCATAAAGTGTCCTCCTTGAAATTTGTTTTTTGAAATCCTTTTCGTTAATGATATCGTCATTTTTCAGAGGATAGTTTACAGAGGAGAAGGCAGAATTTTACACTTCATATCAAGGATGTCTCATAAAGATCTAATTTTCCGCCGTCTATAAACACTTCTTTTCCACAAAACGCAAAGCCGTAAATTCGTATCCGTTCCTTGGATATCCCTTTTTCTATAAGCCCTGCTGCATACCGTTTTTCCACGATCTGTAAAAGTGCCGCCTTTGCCGTATCTTTCAGTGTCTTTTCCGCTTTCGCGTGATGTACTTTAAATTCCAAAATCACCGCGTCATCCTCGCTGCTTTTTGGTTCCAGCAGCACATCATACCTGCCGATGCCGCTCTCTCTGTTGGATGTAACCACATACCTGCTGTCCAGATGGACAATCAGCCCAAGCACAAAACCATGGTAAAACCGCTCTGGCTGTTTGTCTTTTGACGGTTTCGTGCCGGAATCAAAGCTGCTGAATACCGCAAGGGCAACTTCGTTCATATACGCATTCATCGTCTGCTTATCACCAGCAAGCAGTGCGTTCAAAAACACATGGTACTCCGTTTTGCATGGACGAAACCACTGGCGGATCATTTTTACAAACATCAGCCGAACTTCTTTATTGGTAAGCGCAAGCACATAGTTTACCGTTCCGCAGTCCTCTTCAAGAAAATAATGCTTCACTTTTAAATATCCGCTCGCTAACAGCATTGCCCAAATTGCGTTGTTATCCTTTTCCAACTGGCTAAATACAATCTCTTCCTCCAGCTCTGTGCAAAAATCGCCCCCACGAAGCAACTGTTCCATGACACATTTGATCTCTGCGCTTCCTTGCCGAACCAGGCTGTCTGCTAAACTGTTGGAGCTTGTATTGGCCCAGTAATCCTTAAGCAATCCCTCAGAAAGAAAATTGATCACAGACCACGGATTGTAAATATGCTCCTGCTTCCCAAAAATAAATCCATCATACCACGCTTTCACCTGCTGCTGTTTGTCCGACAGTCCATACTCCTTAAGCGCTTCAAACACCTCCTCCTCGGTAAAGCCAAAGGCAGACGTATACTGATTGGAAGTCACCGTAATCACTTTCAGGTTATTCAGATCAGAAAAAACCGACTCCTTGCCGATCCTCGTAATGCCAGTCATAACCGCCCGCTCCAGATATGGATTTGTCTTAAATACCGCATGGAACATCGTTCTCATAAATCCTGCCAGTTCTTCCCAGTATCCGCACAGATACGCCTCCTGCATCGGCGTATCGTATTCATCCAGAAAAACAAGCACTTTTTTTCCATAATGCTGCGATAAAAATTTACAGAGCTGGTGCAGCGCTATCGCAGCGGTCGCATCGTCCATTTCAAAGGATACCTTTTTAAAAAATTGCTTATCCGCATCCGTCAGCTTCTCGCTCTTTAACAAGTAATAATGATCCGAATAGAGGTTTGCAAGGATAAAACCGATCGTTTTTTTTGCGTCCTGGCAGCAGCCTTCCTTAACCATCGCAAAACTAAGTCCAATCACAGGATAGGTGCCTTGG
This sequence comes from uncultured Eubacterium sp., assembly GCA_947090545.1. Lineage (GTDB taxonomy): Bacteria > Bacillota > Clostridia > Lachnospirales > Lachnospiraceae > Eubacterium_J. The sequence continues at coordinate 5,615 of CAMUPC010000008.1, forward strand.
ATCTTTCTGTAAGATTGTTCCTGCCAGATTTTTAACCCTGTAAACAGATCTGCCTTCTGTGCATATTTTACCGAAAAAAAGTACTCCATCATACTCATCGTAAGCGTCTTTCCAAAACGGCGCGGGCGTGTAATCAGCGTAATATCATCCTCATTTTCCCACCATTCTTTGATAAATAAGGTTTTATCCACATAAAAGACGTTCCTTGTAATTATTTTTTCAAAATCCTGAATTCCGATCGCTGCTTTTCGCCCCATATGCATCCCTCCCGGCCTTGCCCTGTAAAATATCTTCTGCTACTATCTATAACATATCCGGCAGTCATTTTCAAGAAGGATATTGCAAAGTGCCGCCTTCTGCTGCCAGTTGGAAACAAATACAGGCTTACTGCAAGCATGTTATGTGCCAGCTTATAATACCATGTACCCTTTCGTCTCATACTCTGGATATCTGCCCAGATCAATATGGATAAGCGCGTCCTTAGGCAGACTTTCGTTTCCTGCTACTGCGATCAGATATTTTCCGTCTCTTTGATATGCGGGATTTTTTTGATATATTGCTTTTGCTCTCCCCTCCGCACCGGAATCGATAATTGATACCACTTCAAAATACTGATGGTAAAATTTATAAACTATCAAATGCATACACTAACTGTACAGGCTTTAATACACGGAAAAGAACTTAAAAAGTTCCGTATAAACCATCGGATTTCGTTCCAGAATCCGATGCAACTGATTACTGAAAATAAGCATCATGCCTAGAAAAATCGTAAAAAGGCATAATAAAAGAAAGATTCTGCGAAATACATATCCATTCTCAATTGCAGCAAGATAAGTATCTGCCTGCGCGATAGCAAGAAACGCAATCAGTAACAAAATCAAAAGGTAATCCGTATGATACCGCAACTGTACTCCTCCCAGATTAAAATTCAGATACATGCAGATCAACGCTCCAGCAATTCCAAAAGGAATCATTTTGTTTTCATTGTGCTTCCTTTTCTTTATAAACTTTATAAAAAACAATCCAAATATCATCGGAATAAAAAGAATCCCCAGATTCGGATCTTTTAAATAATAATGCCCCATTCCATCTACTGGGTCATTATTTAATTCTACAAACGGAAACGTTTTTAAAAATTTCGGTGCTTCCAGCAAATAATAATAGACGGTATTTATGATTTTCTTCCGATCTATTGTTACATCGTAATGATTGGCATCATAGGCAGTAAGCTGATAATTTTTCCCAAAATCTAAGATATTCCCAAACCGATCGTAATTATACCAGCAGACACATCCCGCACCAATACCAACAACTGCAAAAAAACTGATCAATCCAAGCAGTTTTTGCCTTTTTGTCACTTGATTGGAGCATAAAAAGGCTGTATACAGCGGCAAAACGAACATTCCCGCCGCGATAGCTGCGCTGGGGCGGCTTTCTACTAAAAGCACCGCCGCTGTGCCTGCTGTTATCATCCATACATAGCGCACAGCAGTTCTGTTCAAGCAGGCACGCATTGACGCAAGCAAAAATAACAGCGTACAAAAACACGTACAAAGATTTAAAATATATAACTGATTCGCACATGCTTGCAGGCTGTACATCATACTGCCTGCCGCAACTGCAAAGCTTTCCAATATTAACAATATAAGGCTGCACTCAACTTTAAAAAGCTCCAATACCGTATACAGCACACAGCACAGCAGAATCATATTGAAGATATTGCATAATAGCCCTGCCATATTGTCATTGGGCAGCACTCCGGTTATTAAATAATAAGGGATATAAATCAATATCAGCGGCGATACTCCATAATAAGAATAATACTTGCCATGATAAAATGCATAATCCCACATATAGGTACATCCAGCCATATCCCTTTCGCTGCGGTCATATACATTTTCAAGCGCCAGCAGTTTTTCGTCAGGTATGATGTCTAAATAAGTAATTCCTTTCTGCCAGGAATCAAACATATACAGATAGATATTTTTTCCCAAATTATCGGTTTTGTATTCCATATTTTCGATTCCATGCACCGCACAAATTATCCAAATGAAAATACTGCCGGCAACAAGTACCGCTCCGATTACAAAAAAGATAGTTTTTCTGTTCTTTTCCTGATATCCCCATTTTTTATCCCTGTAGTGCCAGCCAAGTGCCATGATCCAAAAACAGACAGCCAATGCAGCCGCCCGGTAGATTTGAAAATGCGTTTCATAATGATTTGCTGTTATGGAATGAATACAAAAATCCTCTTCATTATTATAAAATTGAATCAGGATTGCTTTTGCATTACCCTGGCTTTTTAGAGAAAACGTTGTCGTATAGCTGGTACCCCCCCCGGTAACAAATGGAACTGTGTACCATGCTGCCAGTACTGCTTCATTCCCTCGTCTTTTAGCAAAACCTGTCCTTTGATAACGCTTTTGCATGTCAGATTTATCGAAATGGATTTTAACGGCAGATCACCGTCGTAAATCATCGAAACTTCTTCAAAATTGTGAATATTGATTCCATCTGTGGAAAATTGGATGTTTTCCATAGATGAACTGTAAAACTTGCCTAACTCTAGCTGCTTTTCTTCATAATTTTGATACGCACTTTTGTCTGAATACGTTAGAATAAATTCCAGTGTAAAAGCAAAAACGATACATAGCCCTGCCAGACGAACTAATTTGAAAGCTGTCATCCCTGCTGCCTCCTATATACATAAATAGAATATACATCCCTCTCGTAAGAAGCTATCTTTTCAAAATTGTCATAGTCATGCAGGCAGGCAATATCCTGCATTCTTTTGAACCGGTTTGGAATAATATACAAGATATATTCTGCTTCCGGCACACTGCACGATCGGCCGTACCATTCATTCCACACATCCAGGTTTGCATACCGCAGCGGGTCAGCAAACATATAATTTGACCTTAAAATATACAAGTTGTCTTTGCTGAGTTCCTGAAAGCTGCTGCTGTTTCCATACAATAAGGTATTTCTTTTCACTGCAAGGTCAATCGCGCACAATGCCCCATTCGTCTTTGCCCAGGCATCCTCTACATCCTGCCTGATCTGATATTCGTGTTCGATCAGGTCGTCTATAGACTGCCTTGTGGTTCTCTCCCATTCAGCCTGCTTTGGCACGTAAAAGCAAAGGCACAGCACAGTCTGTATGCAAACAGCATAGAATGCAGCCTTCTGAAACCATCTATTTCCATCGATCCCGCTTTTTATTTCAAACATAAACTGCAAAACCATAAAGACGCCAAAGGTAAATCCATGCCACGGATAACCTCTCGAAAAAAAGGTAATAAATACCCAAAAACAGGCAAGCAAAAACACGGACACGGCAATAAAGCGCAGCCGTTTGATGCATACAGGCAGCACAAATAAAATGCATACTGCCGTAACCACGCACATCACGGAAAAATTCCAAGGCAGCATGTTGACATGGTCCCATACAAGGTGGTCGGTACGAAACAGCCTGTCCCAAAAATCAGATCTTGCCTCATACCCCATAATCCCTTCCAGCGTTTCATAAGGAAAACATAAAAAATGGTAATTCCCGGCAAGATACCCAAGCGCAAACATGCAGATAAAAACAAGACATTTTTTCAGTTGTACTGCATAGTAAAGAAACATCTGCCTTATTTCATCGTCAGCCAATGCACAAAGCCCAAGCCCGGCGACTAAAAACAGGTTATACATTTTCCAGGAAACACAAAGCCCAAGCACCAGAAAAAAGAAATTCCAAATAAACACGCTTCTGCATCCCTTCCGGTATGCTAAGATTCCCCTCGTCATTAAAAGCAGGCATATGGCAAAAGTAAACATCGTAAACGGGATATCATAAAAGACTTTTCCATATCCATAATACCAAAACGAGCTAAACGCGGTAAGAAGGACTGCCAGGACATCTTCCCGATGCAGCGCCTTTTCTTTTTTTACGATAAAGTAATAAAAGTAAAACAAGCTTGCGATTGCAAAAGCCTGAAAAAATAAGCAGATTATTTTCATCTGCATAGGAAGAAACGTCAGCAGCCCTGACAGGAAAATAAATAACGAAGAAAAACCGTCATGTGCCTTTAAATTAGCCTGCGCAAATCCAGCATAAGCACCGAAATCCGGCACTTGCCAGATGGATAAATAAAAATCCTTCATACATGCCAGATAAATGATGATGCATACGGAACACAAAACCACATATGAGTTTTGCTGTATTTTTTTGTACATTGTATCTGCCCCTTCTCTGTCGTTCTTACTATTTTTAAAACTGCACGATCGATTCCCACAGCTCAATATATTTTAACTTTGTACAAACTGCATCAAACTCCAGACACTCTTTTTGTACCTGCCTGGCATATGCTTCTGTTTTCTCTGGCTGCCCTTGCAGTTCCGGCGATACAAGGCAGGTGTGGTATCCGAGCCCTTTTAAGTAAGACAGCCCTTCTTTATCCAATGGAATCCTGGTAAATGTATCTACCCATACCCAACGGGCTTTCCCTGCCATTGCTTTTGCCGTATCCATTCCTTCGTATTCAGAAAATCTGACAGACGTACGGTATTCTCCAAGGTCCGACAGCAGCTTCACCATCGGAAAAGAAGAGTCCAGGAAAAAAAATTGCCTAATCCCGTATTTTTCCAGCAATTCCAAAACCCTGTGTTCAATCCGCTCGCTTTTGATATTTAATATCATCGTTTTGTGATGGTATCTTTTTAAATATTCTTCAAAATCCTCCCCGTCTTTAAACGGATGGTGCTGGATATAGACCCTGCCGTCTGTCCTGTCCCTTAAATCAAGCTCTACGCCATAGGTACAAGGTACCTGGCAAAGTTCTTCTATGGTATTGACCCTATGTACGATATATTCCATTTAACCAATCCCCTCCCGCTTTAAATTCCGACTGAAAGCAACCGTCCTTTTGATGAATTTCCATTTAGACAAAATCCCGCTGTTCCAATGGGATGCCCCGTGAATACGCTCTGGAAATGCCACGGAAAAACGCCGGATTTGCAGTCTTTGCATCCGTGCCATATACAGCGCGTACAAATCAAGTGAAAAATCCTTGGGCGGGTTTTCCCAGGTTTGAAAAAACTTACGGCTGCATACATTCGGCTGTGCATTGATATCATAAAGCCTGGTTCCTAAATAGATACTTTCAAATATCCCCATTCCTGCTGTAAAAAAACGGTCAAACAGACGCCTTCCAGTCCGTGTCCCTTTTACAAAAATCTGTTCACTGTCGTTATATTTTTCAATGATTTTCAAAGCCTTTAACAAGTCCGCCGGATCTGTCTGCATATCGGCATGTGTCCATCCTACGAAAGTCCCTGTGCATTCCCTCAGTCCCTGCACGATCCCATACCCATACCCCTGGTTGACGTCAATACGAATGCTTCTGGCAAACGGATATTTTGGCAGCAGGCTGGATAATACAGCAGGCGTAGTATCGCAAGATCCGTTGTCTACAAATACGACTTCTACATCCGGGCGGTTGATTGCCTGGTGAAATCGCCTAAAAATCAACGGCAGGTTTTCTGCCTCGTTATAACAGGGAACTACAATTGACAACTTCATTCTTTTTCACTCCTCCCTTTCGCGAATACAAAAAATTTCTGCCCAATAAAATTGATAACGGTACTGACTCCTGTCGCACACAAAAACCCTGCCTCATAAATCGGCACCATATAAAGCACAGCCTTATTGACTGACGCATTTAAAAAAGCTGAAAACAGGTATAAAAACGTATACTTTACAATTTCTCTTCCCGAAAAGCCTCTGCTTTCAAATGTCCAAAGCTTATTGATCACAAATCCAGCTACAGCGCCGCATACATAAGATACCGCCTTCGCTGTTAAAAGATGGAATCCAGCCCTGAGCAAAACGGTATAAGCGATTCCATCTACCAGCACTGCGTTTCCGCCTCCGATAAGAAACCGAAACAATTCCTTTTTCTGTACCCTATTCCTGCACTGTTCCATGTTCAATCACTCCCATGCATTCTTCAAACATCCGCGTTTCTTTACCTGGACTGAATAACAACCGGTACATTCCTGCTGCCAGCGCGCCCTCCATATCTTTTTTTCGGTCATCCCCAACCATAACAGCCTCCCATGGATGCAGCCCAAGCTTTTGAAAAACAAGTCCAAACATCGCCCTGTCCGGTTTTTCCCTTCCGGCTTCTTCACTTGTCACAAGCACGTCGATATACGGTCCGATTCCAAGCCGCTGGATTTTACGATGCTGGATATGCGCCGTCAAATCCGTCAATAACGCAATCTGCACCTGCCGTTCTTTTAATTCCCGAAACAACGGCAGCACATAAGGAAACAACTCCATGTATTTTAACATCGCGTTCCAATAAAGATCATACATTTCCAATGCAAGCTCTGCGGGCTTTTGTCCCAGCAGTTCCAAAAATACCTGTGCGTACAGCATCCGGTTATGGGAAGCCGCTACACTGCCAAGGCGCTTTTTTACCGTCTCTTTTGCACTGCCATATAGCTGGTTAAATTCTTTTTCTTCTAACCCATAGCGTTTCAGGCAGTAATTTCTTAACTTTCCTTGTGCATACAGGTCACAGGACTGGTAATCATATAACGTCCCGTCCAAATCAAATACTACTGCCCTGACCATGCTTTACCCTCCTGCTGCCTTCTTTTTTTGTACTTTATCCTTCATTTCGTTGTACGTCTCCAACGATCCGGTCACTTCCCCAAGCGGTTTGCATACTGCCGTTACGAACTTTGCTTTCCATGTCGGTACAAAGGCGTGTCCTTCTTTTTTAAGAACCCCTGTCTCAACTGCGTCATGCATTCGCTTTTCAAAGATTTCTGTGGAAAATACTTCTTTGATCTCTTGCGGGCTCACTTCACCGATGTCGGATGCATAAAACGCAATATGGTAGGAAATACTGCGGTCTATAAACGTAGGCCCAAAAACGGCAAGCAGTAAAATCCCCATAAAATATACAAGCCCAGCCATGCCTATCGAAAAACTGTCAAATAACCCCCTGCCTGCTTTCCAAAGCAGTACGCAGCATCCCAGGACAGTAATAATCGCTATTGCAATCGATGCTGTAAAAATAATCGGGTCAGCAGCAATCCTTACGTAAAGGCTGACCAGGCATATATAAGACACAATCGCCAGTACCCCCCCCAGAGGAAAAATACCACCTTTTTGCACTCCCTGCTTCCACAGTTACGCTTCATCCGATCCATCCTTCTTTCTTTATAGTTCTCCCCGCATCTTCGCACTGATGCACATTAAAAAGACCAGCTCCAAAATGCCTTCCATATCGTTTGACGCTGTAAGCCTTTCTCCTGTAATCTCCTCTAGCTGTGGAACCAGGCTGGACGCCGTTTCTGCTAAATCCAGCCTGTGCCCGCAAAAAGCTGCTGCCTCTATATCCAGCGTCTGCCTTTTTAAATCCTGGGAATAATCATGTGCTGCCGCTATGCCAAGGGCATCCAGCAGATCCACCAATGCATCCATATCCAACGCGGCACTGACCGTAATACACAGGCTCATCTGTACTACATGATCTTCTTCCATATAGTCTTTCAGTGTACTGTCATAATATCTGATCCATACGTCAGCATATGCCTTCTGCGGATAAATGTACTTTTTGGCATCTTCCATGCGGCATGTAATCTGGCGCAGCACTTCCTCTTTTGTATAGCCTCTGTGCAGCGCGTCCCTTTGAATTTTCCAATACCGCCTTAAGGATTCATCTACATCCATATACACCTTAAGGTCCAGGTATTTCCTCGCCTGCGGCAGATACATTGCATGAAGCCCGCACAGCATCACATAGCTTTTTGGCTTCATTCTTTTTGCACCTGTAAACCTCCCCGTATCATGGTCATATTCCACCCGCCGTACGGCATTTCCCGTGCGGAGCTGCTTTAGATCCTTTGCCTGTCGGTACAGGTAATTCGCTTTTGGGTTCAGGTGCGTAAATTCCTGCCATTGCTGGTCACCTCTTTCCCAACGGTGGTCGCCGTCTCCCTCAATATACAAAAGGCTCCCTTCACCAAGCAAACGCTTTACCAATTCAATCAGCGTGCTTTTCCCTGTGCCGCTGTCCCCTGCAATCCCGATGGTAAAAGGCACGTTGCGGCGCTTATATAAAGAATTGCTCGAAATTCCAAGCTGGTACATCGAATATACAATATAAGCCAACGCCGCAGACAATAATGTAAAGCTAAGGTTTCTCCATGCCTCAGCCTCTATCTTGAGCCACGACAAATCTATCAGCAGGCAGCGCAGGTCTGTCATGCCGCGATTGTGAAAAAATACAAAGTAAGCCAAGTATAGTATATTCAAAAACAGATAAACCGTTATATTCTTATATTTTCCAAGGTCAACCGACATAAAGAAAAAAGCAATATACGGCACCACCCAGACATACCAGCCCGGCATCGGCGGACAAAATACAAGAAACACAGCAAATACCATACCGCACATGCTCAAAAAAAGGCTGCGGTTCATCCGGTGAATGCTGAATGCTGACAAATATAACAGCAATACGGCGCCAGCCGCTACATAAACCTCTACGAAAGCAAACCGGAACGTTACATACGTAATAGCGCTCTGCTCCTCATTCAGCAGTACCATCGAACAAAACCCATCTGACCAAAACAAAAGCATCCCGGCAACGGTGCCTGCTATACAGCCTGCCGCGACTGTGGACGCACTTCGTATGCCGTCTCTTTTATGCAGGTACATAAATATGAGCGGCAGCACTGCAAGGACATGCAGCTTCGTTAATAGTGCAAGGGTTAAAAACGCCATACCCTTAAGGCTGCGCCAGCGCTCTTTTGAGGAAAAATAATACACAGAGCCAAGTAAAAACACCGTCGGTATCAAATCCAACTGCCCATGCATATATACCGCATACAAAACAACCGGCGACGCAAACCATACCACTGCTGCATAGCGCCGTTTCATCGGAAGCAGCTTTACCAGAAAATGCAGGCCAACAAAATCCAGCAGAAAGCTCGGCAGCTTAAACAACAGGTTTTTCCAAAACACCGACGATACACCAAGCAGCCTCGTAAATGCCGCTCCTGCCGCCTGCACAAACAGCATCCCAGGCGGATAAGGAAATGCATTGGCTGTCCCTGCCTTCCAAAAAACTTCATACGGATTGCCGCCGTTTTTCAAAAACGACTCCACAAACGGCACAAACAGGTGATCCTGGTAATCTGAGGAAAACAGTCCCATCAGAATCAGCTTTAGTACTGACATTGCGCCTATAAAAATGGAATACTTATCTATATGGATTTGTTTGTTACAATCCCTGCATTCCATCATCTGTTTTCTCCGGCAGAAAGCCTTTGGAAAAGACAAACTCTTTCCAATATTGTATTGTTGCCATATAATCCTCATAATCTTTCGGCGTTCCCCATCCAAGATACCTGCTGATCTCAAATACGCGTGCATCCAACCCTAACTCTATCGCGTGACAAATCGCTTGATCTACATAAAATTCTCCATGAATCCGGTCATTTTCTGCAATCATCTTTTCCGCAGCTTCCACAAAATACGAACCATGACGAAACCAGAATGCAGATACGATGGCATGATCTTCCATCGGCGTGTCAGAAATTGCTTTCTTCACAGAAATCCTGGTAATCCGGTTGTCTTGATCAGCATCTACCCATCCGTATGCATCAGGATGTGCTAATACTGCTTCATGATGGCGGTAAGTAAATACGATCACATCGCATTGCTGTGCCAGCTTCCAAAACATTGGCTCTTCAAATACCATTCCATTGTCGCATCCGGCAATCAGCAGTTCATCCATACCATCGATTTTTTCTTTTGCAGCAAGACACGTACATGCCTGCCCTTCGGTAAGACGATCAAGCGTAAGAAACGATGCATTTGGAAAATATTGAGCAATTTCCTGTTCGATTCCATCCGCCTTATGAAAGGAACGGTCAATAAAGGTAATATTTCCACCGTCCGGTTCTCTTCCGGGCAAATCCATAGCTGCACAAACAACCATCGGGAATGCTTTTCCGCTGCGCCTGTCTGTCAAAGGCAGCACAGGTTTATGTACTTGATAGCCTGCATCCAAAAATCTCTGTCCGGCACCAGCCATCGGTATGATAATGTTCATCGTTCAAACCTCCTTGTACTTTCCGTCCAGAACAAATAATCCTGCAAATCCCGCGGTGTTCCCCACTGGCAAAACTTGTCCACATTGACAGGAACCCAGACCTTTAAGCCATCTTCTACCATAAAGTTATATGGCAGGCTTGCATAATACTCCCCATTTAATGTCTGTCCGCTGTCCACGAGTTTTTGGCAGTACTGTTTCATAACAGCGCCTGATTTAAAATAATATACGCCCGGTGAATGCCTTGCTTTCGTTTTATCCTTTTCAAACGAATATTTTTCACGTATCTCAATCAAATAATCCTCTTCATCAACAAGGCAGGATGCATAATAATTCTTATGGATCAAAAGGTGCGGATGAAAGCCGCTGTAACAAGGAATGCACCCGTCACAATCTTTTGCCGTCACCTGTTTCACAAACGCAGGATAATCCCATGTCATATAAAAATCACAATAGTTAATGATACACGCACGCTCATCCTCTATATAGCCTTCTGCTTTCAATACATCAAATACCGGCCCTTTTTTAACCCAATCCTCAATGGCAAAGATCTTTGCAGACGGTGCAATTTCCAGCAGCTTTGCACGCATCTGCGGGTCGTTTGTAAGATGCTCTTTTCTGCATATAAATAAAAAGTCCTGCTCTCCTTCATACATTCCTTTTACAATCCACTGCAACATCGGCATCCCCTGTACTTCAATCAATGGTTTTAGATTCCGATAGCCAGCAGCTACGAACCTGGAGCCATATCCAGTCATCGGTATGATAATTTTCATAATTGTCTCCTTATGTTAACTTTTTCCGGTATGTTTCAGCCTCCCAGCCTAACAAAAAATCCTGTTCCTGCAAAGACAGCAGGTTACATGAGTGTTTTGCATTCATCTTTGCCGTCTGTGCCGCGAAGCTCAGCACGCTTTGGATCTCCAGCGCCTTTTTAACCGAGTCCGCATGGATATACAGCTCACTTCGATAAGCAATCAGAACCGGGCTGCCATGCTTTTTGCAGAATTGTTCATACTTCTCAACATTCCATTTCTCGCCTGCATCATACATACGTTTTCCTAAGAACACGACACAATCCGGGCAAAATGCAAACTCCCACACTTTTCCTAGTGTCTTAACCGCTTCCCATACATTCCCGTCTGTAACACGCCATACCATCCCGCTTCCAATTGCACGATACAATTCCGTAACGGTAAAATACGCTGATAAGTCCATATGCAAATACGCTGCAATCCGCTGGGCCACCTTTTCCGTAATATTCACCGCCTCATCCGCGGTACGTGCACTTACAAGCAGCCCATGATTTTGGAGAAATACAATTTGTGTATTCCTGCCATTTTCCTTATATTTTTGAAAAAAACAGCTTGCAAGCCTAACACCTGGTGTTGCATAAGGAATGATCAACGCATCTGGAAACAATTCTTTCAGCGTGTCCATCCCATCGCTGCGGCTTGTAAGTACGTTCACTGTAATCGGATGTGTATGCAGCGTATACCTGCCGGATGCTATCGCATGTAAAAACGTCTCAATAGATGGTGCTCCGCCTTCTATAAAAGCCTCCTGCAAAAGCTGTTTCGCATCCTCCTGCGTCATGCTGGACAGATCTTTCCAATCGGCAAATGCCTGCACAATCATCTGTGGATTAACCACAGCATATCCAGAAGTTTCCCGAACATCTGCCAACTGTACGCCGGAAGCCTTTACCAGCATACGGCCTTTTGCCATTTTATACGCTGTATTGCCGCCGCCTGCCTGCACCAAATCCTCCCGCATTCCCGCATATTTCGACATTTCAATAAAACCCTTCATCTAAGCCTCCCATTAACCGTTCGCATCTGCAATATTACTCCAATGTATGTAAATATTCGCTGTAATCATAATAGACAATCTCGCAATCTATACCAACGATATCCAGGCTGCATTCTTTCGGTATCACAAAATACAGTCTGTTATCCTTACTCCATGATTTTTTATAGTTCACATCTATTTCACTGTAATAATAATTATCTTCATAGCTAAAACCCGCCTGTATCAGTGCATTGGATTCCAGCCCATACGTAACCTGCGCTAATTTTGTATCTGTTGTCTGTTCTGAAAACAGGAAAAGCGCAATTTCATCGACACCAACAGGTTTAAAAAAATCCACGATCGCGCCGTTTTTACCTGTATTGCCCGCCTGTAGGACATCCACCTCTTTACTGATATCCACATTGTATTTATAAAAGCTTCCCGCCTGATTGTGATGGTAAATAAAAGCTTCGTTCATATTTTTCATCCAATTCGTTGGTAATAAAATATACTGGTTTTGTATTGACGGATTAAGGCTTCTACATGCTTCCATCACTTTTTTAGCATCGTTTGAAATCGTTTTTAAATAAAACGTACTATCTGGTTTTACCATATCATGTACATTGATGGTAAACAGCAGGCAATAGGAAAGCAGCAGCACAAATCTTTTTAAGCTTTGTTTTTTTTCAAAATCCATGCACCCGATAACAGTAAGCAGTACAAATAATGTCAGAATGTCTCCATAATAAGTTGCATTGCGGGTTGTTTTAAAAACAGGCAGGCACAGAATGAAATACATCCCTGTAAACGCGATCCCCGACATCCATAATTGTATCTCTCCATTCTTTACTGCCTGTACATACCGCACGATACTCCATACCCAAAAGCATAGTACAATGACTGCAATACAAATACCCGCCCTGCTTAAATAGGAACATAAATATGCTTCAAAGCAATGATTTGGAATATTTAATGAATATCCCCAATAGCCTGCCAATTTTTTTAAAATCTCTGCCATCGAAAATTCTTTTGCATCAATACCGCCTGCTGTCACAGTAAACAGGCTTCCCAGTTTTTTCATTCTTGTAATCAGATAAACAAACAGTATGGCTGCCTGTGCCGTTCCATACCAGATCGTCTTTTTTGAAACTCTTTTTTTGCTGGCATATTCTGTAACAAATACGTACCAAGTAAACGCAATCCCAAGCGTCATCGCGGATTCTTTTGTGTACATCGCAAGAAACGTCCAAAAACAACATCCAATAAAATTCGCAGATTTTCCGTAATTACAATATTTTACCGTTTCATAAAAAGCCAGCAGTACAAAAAGCGTCAGCCATAATGAAAAAGACAGCCCATATTCATAGATGCCGGAAAAATAGGTCAATGAAAAATTAAAAAGCACTGCGAGAAATACGGCTTTTTTCAGATTCTCATATAATTCCATACCTATCAAAAAAGCAACTGCTACCGTTGCACAATGCGCCATCACGGAAAAAAGACGAATGGCAAAAATATTGTAATTTGCAGCTATTTTTATAAACTCTACAATAATCTCGTCAAATACCGGACGGTGAAACTGCATTGTTGCGCTGTCGGCTGGCTTTCCTAATCCGTCCAGCGTATAGAAACACTTTACCAGATTCGTAACGGATAAATCCGTGTGGTCTGCTAAATGCATCAGCCCGTCTCCAATGATCGGCAGACGCATCGTCCATGCATAAGTTATAAATGAAATGAAGATCAATCCGATGATAGAACATGTTTTTCGTTTTGTACTGTGTCCCACGTCTTTTTGTTTCCTCTCTGGATATGCAGCCTGTCCTCGATATAAGAAATAGCCCCATGCCCCATATTTTCCACATAGCGGTTAAAAAAATATGCCATAACCAATACCAATACAAAGGTCAGGATCAAACACGATAAAATCGTCCATCTGTAACCTGCGCCTGATTTTTTCATCCACAGATAATATGCGCTTGAAAAGCTCTCGATCACAGGCCAATGCAAAAGATAAACTGCATAAGATAATTTTCCGCCCTGACACATCAGCCTGTTTCCTAACAGCTTTTTCGCACAGGAGCAGTTTAATACCCCTATAAACAACATCACCAGCCCTGCCGCATAAATCACCCGTGTCATTTTTACCGCATCATTGATTTGGTACATGCATACAAGATACCCCCCCCCAGGCAAAAACAGCCCATACGGAATCCATCGGTGCCTTTGCAAAATCTCACTGATACCCTGATCCACATAAATATCACATATCAGCATTCCTAAAACAAAATAATTATAATAGGAACTAAAACAGACGAACACTATGATATAAAATAAGTGCCTCAGATAACTCCCTCTACATACATAAATGACGCCTAACACCAAAATCACGCCTAAATACTCATATACCATCGTCCATAAAGGCCCTATATACGCATTTGCCCCCTGGAAATAACACGTTATGGCTGCTTCCTTGAGGCATTGGGCGAGGTTCGGCGTAAAATTATTAAAAATGCCCAAAAAATCTTCCGACCCGCTTTCGGCAGCCGCCTGTATATGAAACATCGCACCGGATTTCATCAAAACGTACGCAAACAAGTTTGCCGCAATTACAGACGGTGCCAGGCGAAAATATCTTTTTAGCATGTCTTTTGGAGCCTCTTCATACTGTTGTGTTGTAACATATTTATAACTGATTACAAACCCGCTGACTACAAACAAAATCCTGACCACGCTGTTTCCCGCTGTCAGGATCATAAGCGGCGTATGGTCAATCAGCCAAATCGTCTGGTTCGGCAAAAACGCCCCTCGAAAATGGCATAAAAACACACTGATGCATCCAATGGCACGAATGCCTTCCAGACAATTTATTTTTTCTTTCATCCTGTTTCCCCGCCCTGCTTATCCATCCAGATTTTTTCAACTAACATGCTAAAACTTCTTTGGTCAGCTTCTGTTTCCTCTGGCAGTCTCATCCCATCTGTTTGGATTTCAAATGTATTTTTCCTAAATGGGCATACCACGTTTGCCAGGTCAGCCTGCACCTCAACCAACTGTCCGCTTGCGGCAGCTTTATGGAATACTTCCTGCCCATTTACATGCACTGATACATAGCTTACATGTCCTATATTTTCGGGGATATAGCCTGTCAGCCCCAACCTATCCTGGTTCGTTAAAAACACTTCAAACGCTGCCTGCTGCTGTATCCACCTGTATGGCTCCTCGCCGCTTTGTGCAAGCCACCCTTCTTGAAAGTTCACCGCCGTACCCCGATAGGGAAATGCCACTTCTATTTTTCCAAAGGAAGAATGCCCCCACACCATCAAAGCCGCTGCTACACAAACTGCCGCAGCATATTTAAAATACTTAAAAAAAGGCACATATTCCCGCACAGATGACTTTATCACAGCAGCAGCCTGCCGGCATACCAGCCCGATTTCCTGGACCAGCTTGATTTGCAGCAGCCTGCGGGAAATTTTATCCGCCCTTTCACACCCAATCAGCAGCCTTACCATAGGATTCTTTTGCAGCAAACCCCAAAGCATACAGCTTACCGCAACCGCAAGCAGTACGGCAAGCAGCCAATACCGTTCAGACACAGATTCCGGCGGCGTCAGCCTGCAAACCTCTTCCACCGGCATTACTTTAAAAAATATGAACGCCAGGTAAGCTGCCTTAAATCCAATAAAATGAAAGCACATAATCCCCATGCTGTTTTTACCCAAATACAGAAATAATTTTTTTCCATGACCGATTCTATCGACCCATTTCGCAATATTTGCCGTCAGGAGAATTCCAAATACAGGCAGAACCAAATCCACTGCACCGTTCCATTTGCGGACAGGCCAGTCAACGGTATTAGTAAATCCACTGTTGACCGCAAGCATCCAGACAGCCAGAAGCAGCCCACTGCTGACAAACAAATGCCAGCTACTTTTCCTTTTGTCAGGCACCTTTTTAGCCAAATAGCCATACATATAAAATACCTGCGCAACACAAGCCAAATCAAAACTGAAATGTGCTGTTCCAGAAGATGACAGCTTTTGCCCATAAAAAAATACTGCAAAACTAAAAAGCACCAGCCAATAATCTTTTCTGAAAACACGGGCTGCTATAGTAAATACCATTTCAGCAAGAAATAATGCAGGTAAAAACCACATCGCCCCAAGCCAGTCACAGTTAAATTCCAGTTTTAAAAACGCTGTCAATGCAGCTTGAAAGCTTTCAGGATAATTGGCCATAGAAACCCGGCTTAAAACTCCCGCCTTATCAAACACCCAAAAAACCCAAATACCAGCAATGCCAATGCTCAAATAAGGAACAAACAATTTATAAAATTTCTGTACTGCTTTTTCAAACAAGCTGCCATCGCGGGTATGCCCCGTATATCCTGAAATAAAGAAAAACGCCGCCATATGAAACTGATAAATATATTGGTTAAACTTCCCTGTCGCATGTCCTATGACAACAAGCATGATTACAATTCCTTTATAAATATCACACCATGCAATCCGTTCCGGCGGCTGTTGGCCCTCTTTTACAAAAGCACTGTCCATTGGCATCTTCCTCTTTCTGCCTAAGCTCAAAAAAACCTCTCCTCCAGCATCAAACACAAGCAATGGTACACCGGCAGGTGCAGCTCCTGGACTTCATACACCTCTTCCCCAGGCACGCCGACCAGCACATCCGAAAGCTCTCTCATCCTCCCGCCGCCGCTCCCGGAAAGCCCTGCCACCTTCATCCCCTTCGCCTTCGCAACCATACAGGCATACAATACGTTGCGCGAATTTCCAGAAGTCGAGATCCCAAAAAACACATCCCCTTTCCTTCCATACCCATACACCTGCTGCGCAAACCCATACACAGGGTCAACGTCGTTCGCATACGCACTCGCCAGCGCCGGATGCCCTGTCAGCGCAATCGCAGGAAGCGCCCCCTGCAACTTTCCTAAGATCTTCTCTCCGGCTCCTGCTTCCATTTCTTCTAACCGCAAGTACAGTTCCATAATTGCATCCTGCTTTTTTTCCAAGTTCAGCGCCCGATGCTTCATAAACCCTTTCATCAGCTCCCCAACCATATGCTCCGCATCCGCCGCGCTCCCGCCGTTTCCGGCAACGAGCAGCTTCCCGCCATGAGCAAAGCTATCCGCCATCATCTCAAACATCATCCAAATCGATGCTTCCTGCTCCCGCAAGGCAGGGTATCGAACCAGCAAATGATCTAATAACTCTTTTTCTCTCATACAAATGTTTCTCCGCTCAGACACAATGTTCCTTTTTTCTCAACACAACATAATCACT
Source organism: uncultured Eubacterium sp. (assembly GCA_947090545.1). Taxonomy (GTDB): domain Bacteria; phylum Bacillota; class Clostridia; order Lachnospirales; family Lachnospiraceae; genus Eubacterium_J. The sequence goes on from CAMUPC010000008.1 coordinate 22,824, forward strand.
CCATAAATAATGCAGCCACACCGCATAGGTCCAGATTTCTGTGTCCTGCTCCCTGTAGGCATACGCAAGCATCATATTTTTCAAATATTCATTCCAAACGGTTCCTTTTTCTACAATTGTAAACATCCCGTCTGCATATTGATGAAAAAGTTCTATGATTTCATCTGCTGAATAAGGCTGTCTATGTGTTTGATCATCAAAAAAATTGGTCGTAATCTGCGCACACTGGACGCCAGCCTTCTGAAAATCGAACCGTCCGGGAACATTTACACTGTTATGGTTCGGCTGCTCGATATATACCATACCCCCCCCCTTGATTATTTTAGCGATATTGCGAATCAATTTTGAGGGATACTTAAGATGTTCCACTACATGCGCGCAATATACGCAATCAAATAATGCATCTTCATAAGAAATATCTGCTTCGTCCAGATTGATCTTTTTAAAAGCTTCATAACGGTTTGTAAATTCTCCGTCCGCCAAATCCACGGCATACATTTTTAACTGGCTGCGCAGTGGATGCTCCCATTCTTTCCAAAAAATCAAACCTCCGCTTCCAGATCCGATATCCAGGAAATTTCCGTCCGGGCAGGATTTTAAAAACCGAAATCGGGGATGAAACTCCCAGTACAGTTTTAACAATTCATCACGTTCGTAAGGAATCATCATATGTTCATCAAAAGAAAGTACCTCATTCCCTTTCGGATTCTCTATTTTCAGAAACAATTCTCCTACCTCCTGCCTTTCTCTTTCAAAGCTTCCCTCCGGCACTCATACACCTCCGGCGTATAATGCACCACCTTCGTCCCCGCATCCTCAAACACAAACGGCACATGCAAAAGCTCCCGCAGTGCTTCCCGCACCTCCCCCTGCCTGTCCTGTTCCACATAAAACACCAAAAATCCTCCGCCTCCCGCGCCAAGCAGCTTCCCGCCGACGGCACCGGCTTTCTTCGCCCGCTCATATACGCAGTCGATGGAATCCGTGGAAATTTTACTGGCAATCCCCCGCTTTAACCGCCAGGTATGGTCTAACAGCCTGCCAAACTCCTCCAAATCCCCTTTGGAAGTCAGCACCCTCTCAGCATCATCGACCAGGCGCAGCATTTCAAGCAAATCCCCTTTTTTATCGTTCAGGCATTTTTTCGTCTCCGCCTGAATATCCGCAGAAAATCTGGAAAACCTGGTAAAAAACAGCATCAGGTTTTGATTCAACTGCTGCCTGCGCTGCGGGGAGATAATGACCGGGCTGACTGTATAACCGTCTGCGTCAAAATCAATCCGGTTAAAGCCGCCAAACGCCGCCGCGATCTGGTCTTGTACGCCGCCGCTTTCCGCACAGAGCACCCGCTCCAAATAGATCGCTTCATCGGCAAGCGTGCGTTTATCGACATATTTCCCCTTAAGGGCATAGAAGGCAAGCAGCATCCCGACCGCAAACGAGCTGCTTGTCCCAAGCCCGGAACGTGCCGGCAGGTCAGCCTCATAGGACAGCCGAAGGTCGTGCATATCCAGCATTTTCATCGCTTCCCGGATCGCCGGATGCTGAATCTGTGCGGCGCTTGCTACACGCTCGGTTTTTGCATAAGACAGCTCGGTACGGTAGTCAAAAAACGGAGGCAGATGCCGGACAGTTACGTAGCAGTATTTGTCAAACGTTGCAGACAGCACGCTGCCGCCATATGTTTGATAAAATTCCGGGAAATCCGTTCCGCCGCCGAAAAATGACATCCGAAACGGCGTCTGTGTAATAATCATCTTTGTATTCTCTATCCTTTCTATCCTTTTTTAGCTTTGCTGCCAGCCGTCACAAAATCCTCTGCCGCTTTCTCCCAGACAGCCCGCGTACTGAAAATCCTCTGCCACTTTCTCCCAGACAGCCTGCGTACTGAAATACTGTTCCACATAGTCCTGCATACGCTCAGACGTTTGTTTTAATGCGTCCGCGTCCTGATAAAAGCGTACTGTTTCCTCTGCAAACGCCTGCGGATCATCCTGGATACGAAGAATATGCCCGGCGTTTACAATGCCTTCCGCTCCTGAGGCAGTCGTCACAACCGGGACTCCATAATAAGCCGCTTCTACAACCTTGCCCTTGACCCCGGCGCCATACCGCAGCGGCACGACGGCAAGCCTGCACCTTCCATACAGCTTTTGCAGCTCTTCTTCCGGCACATAGCCTTTGACACAAATGCCGTCCTTTCCGTCCAGCGCTGTCAGTTCCTTCGGCACATGGGAGCCGACAATGTAAAAAGGCGCGTCCAGGCTCTTTCTGATATGCGGCAGGATTTCCTGGGTAAACCATCGCATGGCGTCCAGGTTTGGCTCGTGCACAAACCCTCCGACAAACAGCATCCCTTCCCGTTTGGAAAAGTCAGGCAGGGCATCCGTCTGGATCTTATGGCTGCATTTGTCGTATACATACGCCGTTACCGCTTTTACGGGAAGCGCGGCATTGATGTTATGTATTTCCTCTACTTCCACGCAGGACGGGTAATAGGAAACGGCGGCGCGCTCCATCAGGTACAGTTCCTTTTTCTTCCATTCCTTTGCTTCCTTTTGCAGCGCGGCGTTTCCGGTCAGCTCATATGCCCTCTGGCAGCGCAGGAAATGCAGGTCATGCCCGTAATAAATGATCTTTGCCTTTGTTTTGCTGTAAAAATAATCGATATATTTCATAGAAATATGCGGGCGGTTTAAAAATACAAAATCAAAATATTTGTGGTTTGCGTCCAGCCACTGGAAAATATGCGACTGGTAAAAGCTGCCGTAGAGCACTTCAATGCCAAGCTGCTCCAGGCTGCTTGTATACGGCTCATGGCGGTAGAAATTGTCGCCGATCAGCTTGACCTGAAACCCTTTTTGCACAAACATCCGCAAATACTGGTAAACCGTTTTGGAGCCTGCGTCCTGGTCATACTGCGGGACGTAATGGTCGATCATCAAAAGCATCGGCTTTTTCTTGCTGCGCTCCCTTGCGCAAAATACATGGCGCGCATTGGGCTCGTGGTTCTGCAATACATCCGCCCATTTCTGCGTCAGCTTTTTGCTGTTTTCCACCTGGTACTGCTTGATGCCGGCATCCGTATCCGTGCCGTTAGAAATGCCCTCAAAATGCACGACGACGGACAACGGCTGGTAAACCACCTTGCAGCCGCGGGAACGGACTGCAAAGGCAAGGTCAGAATCTTCACAGTAAGCAGGCGCAAAGCGCTCGTCAAAGCCGCCGATTGCCTCCCACAGCTCCCTGCGGATCATCAGGGATGCGCCTGAAATATAATCCACCTCTTTCACATAGTTATATTCCGGGCGGTCGGCTTCCTGCCCGTTTCCATAATTCCACGCGGAGCCGTCCTGCCAGACAATGCCCCCGGCTTCCTGTAGCCTGCCGTCTGGATAGATCAGCTTGGAGCCTGCCATGCCAATGGACGGGTCACGCTCCATAAGATCTGTCAGCGGCTTGAGCCAGCCTTTTTGCACCTGCGTATCATTATTTAAAAACAGCACATATTTGCCGCGCGCATAGGCTGCCGCATGGTTGCAGTTTTTTAAAAACAGCAGGTTTTTCTCATTGCGGATGACCCTGATATGTTCCACAAGCTCTGAAATCCTTGCCGTATCGTCCGTGGAATGGTCGTCTGCAAGCAGTATTTCATAGCTGACGCCGCTTCCGGTATGCTCCAAAATGGACGCTAAGCACCCATACGTATAAGAAAACTGATTGTATACAGGGATCACAATCGATACGAGCGGATGTTCCGCTTTTGGAAAATGCAGCGCCTGATACGATGCAAACGGCTTTTCCACCAGATCCTCAGGACGAACATGAAGCACTGGCTGTATTGCATTATACGATGCGTCCGGCATACTTTCATCGATTCTCCTTGCCACAAACGCCGGGCCTTCTTCGCGCAGAAACCCGATCAGATGGCGCACGCGCATCGGCGAAAGCATCTTTACAGACTGGAACGGATGCCGCACAAAGCGCAGGCACATTTTAGCCAGCAGCCTGCGGTATGACCCAGGCGGTATGATACAAAAGGATGCCCGCTGCAAACCGGCGGCTATTTTCCATGTCCGGCTCTGCCTGATCCGCTCGAATTCACGCTCGGATTCCAAAAGCTGTTCGATATGCCCTTGCTGGTTTGCTGTCTGCTGCCTGAGCTTTTGCTGTGTGCTGCGTAAGGATGCTGCCTGTTCCTGCTGGTTTTTTAGTTCCTGCTGTAAATCCTGACAAGATGCATCCAACTGCGCAATCTGCCTTTGCTTCTGCTTTGTTTCCGCTGCCAGCCTGCGTTCTGATTCCAAAAGCTGTTCGATATGCCCGCATTTATTCGCAAGCTCCTGACGTAAGTCTTTTTCAGACGCAAGCAGGCTTTGGATTTGCCTGCTATTATGCTCTAACTGCCCCTGCATCTGTAACATCCTGTTTTGCATCTGCTCCTGCTTGCTCTCATTTTGCTTTTGTAATTCCTTTAATGTAAAACGGCTGTCATATCGGTTGCAGTACCCGTCTGCTCCATAAAAATCTGTCTGGCGGTAAAAAACCTGTGACCACAGAAACGCTTCCAGCTTATCGTATGCGTTCGTTTCACACGCCAAAATGCCAGCAGCTTCCAGCAATTCCCCGAAGGAAACGTCCGTATCCACATCCGCTCTGTAATATGCAGACTTTATCGCATAATACAAGCAGAAATGAAGCGGCACACGATCCATACACCATTCCTGGTCATAAAACAGCAGCGTGCCGTTTTCATAAAATGCGTTGTAAAAAGTCATATCGATAAATGCTTTGTGCAAAATGACGCCATAGCTGATTCCCGGATCTTCCAGATGGTTTTGTACGATCAGGTTATTGCTGTTATAGCAAACCGTTTCACTGCTTTTTAAATAACAGCCGCGAAGAGCCAAAATAAGTTCTTTCAGTTTTACTCTGTCGTTATGAAAAAGTGCGTCCTGAAATACACTCTGAGCGCTGATTCCTGTATGCAGCCTGCTTTTTAGTTTGTCCCCGTCCTTTTCATAAGGCAGTATCGCAATGCCTTGTTTCGCCAGCCTGTCCGTATACTCCAAAATATTTTGGATATGCAGCTTTGCCTGTTGATGCATCGGTATTTTATAAATCGTTCCGTCATGATAGATGATTGTACTGACACGAAACTCCTGGTAAACTTCCCCTTTTGCAGAGACATGTGCGACATGCTTTGGGGAAAGCTCTTTTAAAGACGCCTCAACAAGAAACGAATTGGCAAAAAAAGGAAAAACCCCATTTTCGATTAAATCCCAATATAGCTGTTTTTCATTCCCAATCAGCGTACTGTTTTTTGCATAAGTAAAAGACACTTTTTTAAGGTTCATGCTGTCCGGCTTATAGTCATCTGCAAAAATCAGCTCTGGAAACCTGTAATCCGGCAGTACACTGTAAAAACGAAGCTGTGAATATCCGGCACGTTTTAGCAAATCAGCCAGTTCAAAACGTGAAAACGTGCGGATGCCTTTTTTCTCCTGATAGCCCATAAGCCCGGCAAACGGCTGCTGCAAATGATCTTCCGAAGCGCCAAGCCAGTATTTTAATCCAAACCGGTTCTCAATCGCAAGCAGCAGGACGCCGTCATCCTTTAAACAGTTTTTTGCTTTGCGCAAAAACGCATCGTATGGCTTGTCCGTATCAGAAAAAATAGCTGCATATTCCAAAACGCCAATACATATCACATAATCATAGCCCTGCTGCGGATGCCATTCGTTGATATTTCCTGTTTGAACTTCCAGATTGCTCCGGTTCGGATATCTTGCCCGGATCACGTCAACCCTTGCCTGGCTCATTTCAAGCGCAGTAACAAATTCAGCCCGGTCACACAGCATACCGGTAATCGAACCCATGCCAGCTCCAATTTCCAAAATCCTTGCATGTTCCTTGAACGGGTACCAGTTGAGGATATTTTGCCGTACAGACGAAAAAGTATTATTGACGGTATAGGAGCTGTCATGCGCAATCGCATCCTCTGACAGATCTTCCGGGTATTTTTGCGCGATTTGAAACATCTTTTTTTCGGCTTCGTCACCATCTGAATACACCAGTTTTTGATCCTGCTTCTTTTGTATCATTGTCTTTCCCTCTGATTTTTGCCAATTTCCCAATACCCCTGCATATGCACAAGCCCAATCTCCCCAAACCCGCTCTCTTCTACCCGAAACTCCATCGCGTTAGACAGATAGTCATACTTACGTTCCTGCATATCCTGTATCCCGATATCTACCAGGTACCTCCCATGCAGCAAAGGGTTGTACTCTATCACCATCGAAACCTCGCCGTCTGGCTGCGAAAGGATCTTACGGACCCCATTTTTGCCAGACAGCGCCGTTGTCCCATAGCAGTACACGCCGTCGTCTCTTGCGATATTTACCGTAAAGTTGATCGGAACGCCTATTTCCTTCGCATGGTATTTCATCCGAATCCGCATCCTTGCACACACGGGAAAAAAGACCGCCGGCTGCCCGTCCTCGCGTTCCATCACCGCATCCGTAAAAACAATCTTTTGATTCCCTTCCCTGCGCGCCCCGCTGCTGCAAAACGCGGGAAGTTCGTTCTTTTTTTGCTCCTGCCCTTTTGCACAAGCCAGTGCCAGCCTGCTGTTTTGAAACTCCGCCTCGATTCTGTCATGGCGCATCTTTTCCATTTCTCTCAGGTATTCTCCCGCCACTTCCCTGGGCTTTCCTTCCTTGCGGACCTGCCCGTCCTCGATCCAAATGGCGCGGTCGCAGATTTTTTCAATCTGTCCCATCACATGGGATACAATTACGATTGTTGTGCCCTTTGCCTTGATTTCTTTCAGCTTCTCAAAGCACTTTTCCTGGAAGCCCACATCGCCGACCGCCAGTATTTCATCGATCAGCAGGATATCCGCGTCTACATTGATCGCGACCGCAAAAGCAAGGCGCATATACATGCCGGACGAATACGTACGCACCGGGTTGTCGATAAATTCTTCCAGCTCAGAAAAACGAATGATCGCATCCATTCTTCTTGTAATCTCCGCATGGTTCAGCCCAAAGATCGAAGCGTTTGTAAAAATATTTTCCCTGCCGCTTAGATCCGGGTGAAAGCCTGCGCCAAGCTCGATCAGGCTGGATACGCGGCCGTGCATCGTAATGGTGCCCTGCGTCGGATACAGGATGCGCGCCAGCATTTTCAGCGTCGTGCTTTTGCCGCAGCCGTTTTTTCCGATCAGCCCGACCGCCTCTCCTTTTTTGACTTCCATGCCGATCCCTTTTAACACCCAGTGCACCTCGTGGCGCCTGCGGCTTTGAAACAGCACGCGCTCCTTTAAGCTGCTGCCCTTGTCGTAATAGACTTTAAATTTTTTTGTAACGCCCGTCACCTTGATGACGCTTGTGTTTTCCGGCTTCATTCCTGCTCTACCTCATACACTCTTTTTGATTTTTCCTGATACGGTGTTACAGCTCTTCCGCAAAATTTTTCTGCAACATGGAAAAGACAAACGCGCCAACGCCGACAAACACCATGCCCGTTACAAACGCTGCGGCAAGATCGGACAGGTCCGGCACCTGCTTGTAATACAGGATCTTACGGTATGCAACCGCAACCGGCGTCATCGGGTTCATCCGAAAAACAGGGAGCAGGCCATCTGGGATAAAGCTGATATCATACATCACTGGCGTCAAATAAATCCATGCCATCAAAAGCACACCGACGATATGCTCCAAATCCCGCAAATATACCGTACATGCCGATATGATAAACGCAAAGCCCAGGCAGAGCACATATTCACACAGCATAACCGCGGGCAGGCAGGCGAGCGCTTGCGGTGAAAACCCGCTTCCTGATACCGCAATCACCGCAAATACAACGACAAACGACAGCAGCATATTGACAAAGCAGCTCGTGACATAGGAAATCGGCAGCACTTCCCTCGGAAAATAGATCTTTTTTACCAAATCCTGCTGGCTGACAACCGCCATCGCCCCGCCGGAGATCGAGGTGCTGAAAAACACCCATGGAATCATAACGACTGTCAAAAACAGGTAATACCGCTCGATGTCCATACGGAAAATCCTTGAAAACACCATCGTATAGACAATAATCTGGCACAGCGGATTGATAAACGTCCACAGAAAGCCAAGCACAGAGCTTTTGTACCTGCCTCTTAGATCCCTGCGGACAAGGCTTCTGATCATCTCCCGGTATGCAAACAGTTCCCTGCACTTATTCCACATCTGTTTTCACCCATGCTCCTTCCACGTTTCTTTTCCTATTTTTCACAAATAGCCAAACAAAAAAAGCAGGCGGCAGGCAGCGTCATCCAGCATCTGCTGCCGATAGATGCTTCTGCTGCAAATAAGCTGGCATTTTTTCTTCCTGCTCGTCCTATATCCGCACAGCAGCTCCAATAAAGCTGCTTTTCCATTACTTGTCTTTCCATTCAAACGCTCTTGATAAGCATTCTGAAATTCCAACGCCTGGCTGGAGAGCCGGCTGCGTAGCTGCCTTATATGCCGCAGCCGATTGATCCAGCGCGCGCCCCAGCGGTTATGCATACCGACCTGGTTGTTTCCATGCTGGCGGTACAGGATCTTTGGTTTCGTATCGTAAATGACCCTGCCAAAATAAGAAGCGCTCAGATACATCCACCAGTCATGCATCACATCGGTATCCGGCAGATGCCCTCTTACAAGCTGATATAAGCGCCTGTTAAATACCTGCGTGCATCCCATACAGATATTTTCCACCAGCGCATTGCCAAAGGAGGCGCTTTTGCGGTTCTGGTAGGCAAATGCTTCCCGATGCTTTAAGTCCCTGGACGCATAGATAGCTTCGCCTGCGTACAGCAGCGGCAGGTTTTTTTGACCCGCTTTTTCTAACAGCCGCACCGCGCGTGCCAGCTTATCCTCCAGCCAAACATCGTCCTGGTCTGCAAATGCATAATAATCCGCGCCTGCACCCGCATTTGCCAGCAGGTGATAAAAGCTGCGCGCGGCGCCTATGTTTTTCCCGGTATAGACGGAAATATTCGGATACTTTTTTTCATATGCAGCAAGTATCCTGCCCGTTTGGTCGGTGGAACCGTCATTACGAACCAGCAGCGATACCCGGACATGTTTCTGTGCCAAAATACTGTCTAATTGTTCACAAAGATAATCCTGTCCGTTGTAGGCAGCCAAAAGCACCTGAACGGTTTTTTTCATTCCCTCACCTGTCCTTGCCGCAGCGCTGCATTCCTGCTGCAATGTCTGTCAAACGAACGATAGATCTGTTCCATCCGGCCTCTGGCTTCGTCCAAGCTGAACGCTTTGATTTTCTGTCTGTTATATCTGCCGCAGCCCTGCCTGCGTGCGTGGTCAAAAAGCAGCTGCTTTACCGCCTCCGCAAGCTCTGGTTCCTGCCGCCTTCCTAAACGCCTGCAAGGAAACCGAATGCCTCCGTGTTCATCGATTAACTCCCTGTTTCCGCGAATATCCGACACGACACACGCCATGCCCGCCGCCATCGCTTCCATCAGCGCAACCGGAAGCCCTTCCTGAAAAGACGGAAAGACAAACAAGTCGGCATGTTGATAAAACGGCGCCAGACTGCCCTGGTATCCCGCAAACCGCACGCGCCCCGCTACGCCAAGCTTGCGTGCCAGCGCTTGCAGCCTGCTTTTTTGTGCTCCCTGCCCGCAGATCAGATAATAAACATTTGTTTCCTGCATATCTGCCAGCACACGGATTACGGCGGCATGGTTTTTTCTCCTGCTTAACTCTCCAACGGACAGCAGAATGGACGCGTCCTTTGGTATGTGGTATCTTTTACGGATATTTTGCGGCGTTTTTGCCAAAAAACGTTCCGTATCGACCCCGACTCCCGGAATATAGCAAACCTTCCCGGCACGCAGCCTGCGCCTGGCGAACCTGAAATCCTCCTGATTCACCGTAACCAGCACATCCGTCCAGCGTGCCAAAAGCTTCTCCGCCGGATAATAAAGCAGCCAGTGAAAAAGCGGCGCGCCTTTGTAAAAATGAAAGCCATGTGCCGTATAGAGCATCGGCACCCGCAGCCTGTGCCCGGCAAGCCTTGCCAATGCGCCTCCTATCGGAGACTGGCAGTGCACCCACGCAAACTGGTGCTGTCTTAGCAGCCTGTCCATTTGCAGGTACGCCCGCACACTGCTTCTGACAGAACGAAGCTTTCTTGGACAGTCCCATTGGTGGCACTGGACATGCAGGCTGTTTAAGATGTGCAAAAGCTCCTGCACCTGCTGCTTCCCACACGTATTTCCTTCTTTGAAATTACATGCCACATGCACCTTATATCCCATCGCAAGCAGGATCTTAATATTTTGCAGGTTAAATTGCAGTACCATAGATGCAACGGACGCGGCAAGCAGCACTTTACGCTTCATTCATAATCTCCGCTACCGACTTCATAATCTTTACATACATCGAATAGCTGTCGCTTTTTGGTACGCCCGCGGCAGTATGCGGGTTCCAAAGATCCAGCACCGCATCCGATACCTGGTTCACCTCGCCCCAAAGCAGCCCGCCCGCATCCACATCCAGCGCCCTGCACAAACTGACAAACGTTTCCAGGCTCATAATCCTGGTACCGCGCTCGATATGCCCAAGAAAAGACATGCTGATGCCGCATTTTTTCGCAAGCTCCTCCTGCGACCATCCCTTTGCCTTGCGCACCTGGCGGATGCGCATTCCCATTTTTGTATAATCCAGTTCCTTCATCATTTCCTCCCGTCTGCATTCAACGCGGCATCTTGCCTGCCTGCATGTTTGAATGCTGAAAAGAACGTCAAATAGAAAGCATAACATTTTATAAGAAAATGTTATGCTTTGCAAAAGTAGTTTTTTTGTGAAAAAGCGTTAAATATAGCGGAAAATCAAATATTTAGGCAAAAGGAAGGAAAAAAAGAACGCTGTTTTTTCAACGGCTGGGAAAGAGATTTTTTATTGTTTGCGTGTAGGGAAGCATTGGATTTTTGTAATATACTGACAAATCTATATGCAAAAAAGAAAGAAAAAACAGCAATTTCTGCCAATTTTTTCTTTCCTGTTGCAAAATAAATTGAATTGGTATAAAATACTTTCAGGCAACAAATTCTTATAAAATGTTATGTTTTGGAAGCTTTTTGACAGAACATCTCATCAGCAGGGGTAAGGATAATTCACTAAATGGTTCTGCTTTTCTGTCCCCGGTAAATTCCCCAAACAGCTCCAACAGCGATGGCAGCTAAAACGAAAACCGCCATAACCGGATAACTTACAGCCATGCCAAATACATGGAACACCTTATAGCCACCGAATACTTCTTTTGTCAAAGTGACATTTGCCATGCCGAAATCCACCAGTACCCTAAGCCTCTGCGTAACGGTATCACCCATTGCCGCCAGTCCTACATTCAGAAACAAAACTGCCAGGCTTATGCCCACCGTACCCATCTGGCTTTTCATGCGGGAGGAAATAAAGCAGATGATCAGGCTGTAAACCGCACCGGTAAAAATAAGCCACACAGCGCCAGCGGCGGCAAGCTGCCAGGCTTTCCACCGGAACATGGACCGGGCATAGGCGGGAATGGACTGGATTGCCGCGTTCCAGCCCTGGAAGCTCCTATGGGGCAGAAAACCAAACATGAAAGTAGCAGCCAGATACAGCACGGCAACAGCAATGGAAGCAGCAAGTACGCTCAGTAATTTTGCTGTGACGATCTTCTGCCTGCCGTTTCTGGAACTTAAAATCAGGCTGTCCATACCGCTGGAGCGTTCTACAGCAAAAACCGGGGCAATGACAAAAGTCAGCGGCACGAACAGCAAAAACTGCATCATATGCTCTCCCCAGTTGTTGAACAGGTTCTCCCAAAGCAGGGTGTTGGCAAACTCCGGCTCACCCAGTTCTTCCAGCTTTTGCAGGGAGGAGGACAGTTCCCGGCAGGCAATGGTATCCTGCTTCCCCTCGCTTTCCAGTTTCGTAATCTCCGCTTGCAGAAAAGCAATTCCATAAGGCTCCTCTGCGCTCTGTGGCGGTATGCCGTTCCAATATTCTTCCACCCGTCCTGTATAGGCGTGGTAGTTCACCGCCAGAATAACCTCTGGCTGATCTTTGACGCTTCGGGCAATCATCCGTTCGTCCGTGCCGTACCGGGCACTGATTTCCTGATAGATTTTTTCCGCTTCCGCTGCCTTTTCGCTGTCAAACGGCCCTTCCCAGGCAGAGGCTAATTCCTCATAAGCGTGGTAGCTGTCATTGCTGCCAATCAGGAACATAGTGGAAGCCAAGCCGACCGCACTGTACAAGGCAGACAGGCACAGCAGCAGAATCAAGCTTTTTTTGTTGAGCAGCAGTTTGCGCAGTTCAAATCGAAATAATGACATCGTATCACCTCCTGGTCTTTTTGGGCAAATAGTTGAAAAGATACAGGTAAGCGTCCTCCAGTGTCGGTATCGCCTGTACCGCATCACTGGCAGGCTTTGTTTCCTCAATGACGCGGATCTGCATACAGCCGTCCTTTGCCCTGACATTGCTGATGACAGCCTGGTTTTGATAGCTCACAAGCTGCTCGGCGGACATCTCTACGAGCCAGGCGCGCCCCTCCATCATTTGGATATATTCCCCGCCCGTGTGGATATGCCGGATGGTGCCATACTCCATCATCATAATATGCGCGGCAATCTGCTCCACATCGGATACGATATGGGTAGAAAGCAGCACCAGGCGATCCTTTGCATAGGCAGAGATAATGTTGCGGAACTTAATTCGCTCGTAGGGGTCGAGTCCAGAGGTAGGTTCATCCAAAATCAAAATCTCTGGGTCGTCCAAAAGTGCCTGGGCGATGCCAAGCCTGCGCTGCATTCCGCCGGAATAGGCGGTGCATTTTTGATTCAGATCGTCCGACAAGCCGACGGTTTGTGCCAATTCCTCTATCTGCTTTTTTGCGTGAGCTTTCTCCATCCCTTTGAGTGCCGCTGAGTATTCCAGGTAATCCCTTCCGGTAAAGTCACTGTAAAAGCTGACATCCTGTGGCAAATAGCCGATTTTCGCCCGGTATTCATCACCCGCAGCATGAATGTCCTTTCCGTTATACAAGACACTTCCTTTTGTGGGGCGCAGCACATCAGCCAGTATCTGGATCAGGGTGGTCTTTCCTGCTCCGTTTGGGCCAAGAATGCCGTAAACCCCTGTCCCCATGGTGAGTGAAATCCCTTTAAGAACCTTTTTTTTCTTGTAGTTTTTTGTGATATTTTCTAATTGCAGCTCCATAAGCTACCTCCTCGCCGGAGCACCGCCGCCCCGCATCCCTGAGGCGACCCTGATGGTAGAAAAGTCTGCCCGGTTAAATTTGTGGACGCACAGCAAAAAGAAAAAGGCACCAATCAAAACGGTAATTGCTAACCCCATCAGCGGCGTAATAACAAATCCGCCAATCGAAAACGCCATACCCTGCCCTATCAGCTCCTCTGTGGACAGCGTGTGCGCCCCCAGAGCGACATAACGGAAGATCGAGGTTGTATAAGTCAGCGGATTCAGGTAGACAATGGGCAGGAGGAAACCAGGTATGATGGTGGTAGGGATATACGCACCGGAAACAAAGGTCAGGGGCATCATAATCATGGAACTAAGTGTCTGAAAAGCAGGGGAATTACGGCAAACCGTAGCCAAAAACAGGCCGATGGCGCTGAATGCCATAGCGGAAACCAACATGACCGCAGCCAGCAGCAAAATTTGCAGGGCATTCACCCGCAGGCCAAGAACAATGCCGCATACCATGGTAACAATCCCCTGTAATGTGGCGATAACTGCCCCAGACAAAATGTGCCCCATAGAAATCTGCGTCCGCGCAATAGGCGCGACCAGAACCTCTTTCATATAGCCGCTGGAAATGTCAGACAGGATATCAGAGGAATTGTTGACGCTGACCTGGAACACGCTCATAATCACCACACCGGAAATCAGGTAATTCATGGGCGCGTCAAGGCTGCCCATGGAGGATTTCATCAGGAATGAAAACATCACCAGCATAAACATGGACATAAAGAGAGCCCCGAATACCCGTCCCTTGCTCCTGACATAATTAAGTAAATTTCTTTGCAAAATAGCTGTAATTGGGTTCATGATTCTCGAATCTCCTTTCCCGTAATCGCCAGGAACACTTCGTTCAGTGTCCCGTTTTTTACTTCAAAGTCTGTGATTGCAGCCCTGTGTGCTGATAAAATTTCCAATGCGTCAGGCGCTTTCTTTGTATGGAAAACCAGCTTGTTCCCATCTTTCCGATAGGAAACACCCCGTTCCTGCAATGCCGCCATAAGCGGCTTGGCATGTGTACAGACAACATCTACTTCGGTACCGGTATATTGGTGTTTTAAGTTCTCCGGCGTATCGTGGGCGACGATCTTTCCGTGGTCCATAATAACAATTTTTGAACAAACCTCTGCCTCATCCATATAGTGGGTGGTAAGAAAGATTGTCATATTTTTCTGCTTTTGGAGCCGCTGAATATATTCCCACACATTTGCCCTGGTCTGCGGGTCCAGCCCAGTGGTCGGTTCATCCAAAAACAAAACCTTTGGGTCATGTACCAGCCCTCTGGCAATTTCAGCACGCCGTTTCATGCCGCCGGACAGACTGCCCACCACCGCCCGCTTCCATTCCGTAAGCTCCACCAGTCCAAGGGCAAAGTCGATACGCTCCTGCACCTCGTTCTTCGGTACTTTGTAGAAGCTGCAATGGTATTTCAAATTTTCTTCCACCGTCATTTGAGCGTCGAGGGTGGAATCCTGAAAGACAATTCCAATGTCCTTGCGCACCAGGCTTCGTTCCCTGTGGACATCATGGCCGTTGATCATCAGGCTGCCTTCCGTTTTGTCCAGGATGGTACACAGCGTATTGATAGTCGTGCTTTTGCCTGCACCATTGGGGCCTAGAAAAGCAAAAATACTGCCCTCGGCTACGGTAAAGGAAATGTTGTCCACCGCCGTAAAATCCCCGTATTTTTTAGAAAAATGCTCCACTTGTATGATTGGTTTCATGTCGTTACCTCCTTAAAAAATTAAGTCCTATGCGAATTACTCGCATAGGACTTATCTCTATAGCAACCTATAGTGCCTCAGCTATTCTGTTGTCCATCACCTCCAAATATCGCCCAGTTCAATCAGCCTAGCCTGGATGCGGACATATGCCTTTGCATCCTCTTCCCCTAAAGCCTCCAGCATTTTTGCCACCGAATGAATCATTCCTGCCCTGCGCTCTTGAACCAAAGCCATTCCTTTTTCCGTCAGGCAGACAATGACCTGCCGGCTGTCTGAGGGGTCGGGGGTTCGTGTAATCATATCCTGTGCCTCTAAAGATTTCAGCATTGCCGCTACCCTCGCTGTGGTCAGCATAAGCGCCTTGCTCATATCTTTGGGGTATGCCTGTTTTCCATTTGCCGCCAGATAATTTAACGCTAAGATCTCGCCCCTTGCTATTTGGGACATGGTCCGCTCCATCTTGATTTGCGGCGCGGCAGCACGCATATCAATGAGTTGTATCGCCAATTCGGTGTAGTCCATGAGACACTCCCTATTCCTTTTAAAATTACTAACTCTGTTAGAGATATTAGCACAAATTTTTGCTGCTGTCAATAGGAGAAGAAAAAATATCCCTTTCTTTTTACATGCAGTTTTTGTTGATTTCTTAGTAAAGATGTATATAATTAGTATCAGAAATATCGTTTGTATCTGCCGCCGCTTGACAGCGCCAAACAGATACAATCAGAACAGGAGGCTTTTATGAATCCAAAACAAACCTTTTATCAGGCGCAGGCTGGCACCATCATCCAAAACCTGAAAAAACGGCGCATGGAAGGCTACTACTGCCCGACTAAGGAAGATGCTGTCAAACTGGCAATGTCACTGACAGCCGCAGGCACAACGGTTTCGTTTGGCGGATCAATGACACTTTCCGAGACAGGCATCTTAGATGCGTTAAAAAACCGGACGGATATCCGCCTGATCGACCGAAGCCTTGCCCATTCGCCGCAGGAAGTCAAGCAGGCATACCGGGATTCCTTCAGCGCAGACACTTATTTTATGAGTACGAACGCCATTACGCTGGACGGGCATCTTGTCAATGTCGACGGCAACGGAAACCGGGCTGCCGCACTGATCTACGGGCCGGACCAGGTCATTGTAGTTGCCGGCATGAACAAGGTTGCACCAACAGTCGACGACGCCATCCGGCGGGTGCGTAACCTTGCTTCGCCGCCAAACTGTGTCCGGCTGAATAAAAACACGCCGTGCGCAGCGACCGGAACATGCGCGCAATGCCTGGGCGACGACTGCATTTGCAGCCAGACTGTGATTACAAGGCGCAGCGGGATTGTGGGCAGGATCAAGGTACTGTTTGTAGGCGAAGAGCTGGGGTATTAAGGCTCTGATTATTACATAAGGATTTAAAAAACAGGAGAAACTTTGTATGTAAATTTCTCCTGTTTATATCCTATGTTAAAATGCTATTTTTGTCCGGCGTGCTACATCCGTTCTGGAGCCGAAAAGCCAAGCACATCAATGCAGGCTTCCATAATCCCTTTGCACAGCCGCAAAAGCTGGATATAGCCAGCCTGCCGCTCGGCGTCTTCCTGCGCCAAAATCTTCGTTTCATGATAAAAATGGTTCAGCGCGTTCGCAAGCCCATATAAATAAGCGCACACTTTATGCGGGGCAAGCTCTTCAAATGCCGCTTCCATCATACCGTGGAACCTGCTGATCTCCAACATCAGCGCTTTTTCGCTTTCTGACGCTGCCGGAAGTATGTTCTTTCCATCCGCAGATTTCCCGGACTGTTCGTATTTCTTTAAAATCGATTTGATTCTTACGATTGTATACAGCAAATATGGCCCTGTATTTCCTTCAAAAGAAGTAAAGCGTTCGATGTCAAAGATATAGTCCTTGGAAGCCTGGTTTGACAAATCCCCATATTTTACCGCGGACAATGCTACCATCTTTGCCGTCTGCTTTGCTTCTTCCTCATTCATTGTCTGGTTTTCAGAAATCTTTTGGTACATCTGCTCGTTAATATCAGAAAGCAGCGCAGACAGGCGCATCACACCGCCGTCCCTGGTCTTAAACGGCTTGCCGTCTTTGCCGTTCATTGTTCCAAAGCCCAAGAAATCAAGCTGTGTATCTGCATCTACCAGCCCCGTCTTTCTTGCACAGCGGAATACCTGTGTAAAATAAAGCTCCTGCCTTTTATCTACTACATAAATGATCTGTGCCGGATGCCATTTTTCCATACGCTCCACGATCGTTGCAAGGTCTGTCGTATTATACAAGGAGGCGCCGTCGGATTTTAAGATCATACACGGCGGGACTTCCTTCGTATCCGTCTCTTCCTTGACATCTACGACCAGTGCGCCGTCGGAAAGGTAAGCAAATCCGTCGTCCTTCATCTTCTGCACCATCGCAGGAATATATGGCTGTGCATCGGATTCCCCTTTCCAAAGGTCAAACGATACGTCTAAATTTTCATAGTTTTTCTTCAAATCCGTAACCGATACATTTAAGATATGATTTAACAAAGCCTGATACCCGCGCCTGCCATGCTGCAACTCATACGTCGCCTGCATTGCGCGTTCCTTATAGGCTTCATCCTTTTTGGATTTGCCGCTTGCTGTCGGATAGATTTCTTCTAATTCCGTAATTGTAAACGGTGCTTCAAGCGGGTACTCTCCGGTAAAGCTTTCATCAAAATACGGCAGCTTTGGGCTGCGTTCCATCAGCTCTACGATAATCAGCCCCATTTGCAGCCCCCAGTCGCCCATATGCACATCGCCGATCATCTCATGCCCGATAAAGCGTCCCATACGCTTGATGCTCTCGCCGATAACCGCAGAACGCAGATGCCCGACATGCAGCGGCTTTGCAACATTCGGCCCGCCGTAGTCGACCATGATTTTTTTCGGATGCGCAGTTTTTTGATCCCCGTAATCCGCAGCGTCCATCATAGCGCACAGCAGATTCGCCAAACAGCTTTCCTGTACCTTCAAGTTCAAAAACCCAGGCTTTACCGCCTCCGCCACTGCAAAAATCGGGCTTTCAGCAAGCTTTTCTGCCACTTCCTGCGCAATTGCCATCGGAGCCTTTTTGTACTGCTTTGCGGCTGCCAATGCCCCGTTGCACTGAAATTCACATAAATCCTGCCGGTTTGATACCGTAACCCGTGCATATTTTCCGTCGTAGCCACATGCTGCAAATGCATGGGAGACTGCATCATTCATCTGTTCCATTAAGCTTTTCATGTTTTCTTTGTTATCCTTCCTGGCCTTGTGCCTGAATCGTCGACATTGCAGCTTCAAAAGGCTCCGGCTTTTCATTGAGGATTGCATGGATCTGCTGCTTTTGTCCTTCGTCCTTTACCGGTTTTTTTCCATAATGCCCGGAGTAAGCGCCTGTTTTCGGATTGTAGGCTTCTTCCATCTGCTTTTTTTTGTCCTTTGCCTGCTGGTGCCGCCTGCCGTCTTCCTCTTCGTCTTCCCCGGAATCACGTTCCGCGTTTTTCTGCGCTTGTTCCTCTTCCTTTTGTTTTTTCGCGCGCGCTGCTTCTTCTACTTCTTCCAGCGTCTGATAATGTACATTCCAGCATTTTACAATACTTCTGTCCATTTTGATTTTCTTGTCTCTTTTCGCAATTAAATCTATCCCATATACTGCCGGCATATTTGTACACCTCCTGATACTTATGATAAATTTTTCATGATGTCTTGTTTGGACGTTTTCATGCTTCTTATTATAACATAAGCAAACAGCTTATTTCAAGATTGTATGTTTATCGTTTTGCAAATTTGTGTGAGGGTTTTTTTAGATGGAAGGACGCTGGAGGGAGGGGAGCGGGGCTTTCTTCCTGTTCCGATTCCAGAATGTAAGGAGCCCTAAGCATCCTGCGGTTACGCTGTGGCACCGTCCGGGCGCGGCACTTGGTACAGCGTTGCGGGATGAACGGTAAATACAGCACCTGCCTTTTGCGCCATCACCGCGTTGTCGTCAGTCAGCGATGGAACCACATCG
>CAMUPC010000009.1 GCA_947090545.1 uncultured Eubacterium sp.
GTTCCGCCAGCAGCTAAAGGTGCCGCTTGGCTTCGCCCCTGCTTTTTTTGAGCAGGATACTAAGGGCTCCTAACATTTTTCCATAGTCACCGGAAGCCAGCCCCGCTCCCCTTCCTCCGGCTGGTTATCGCAAGCTCTAAATAAGCTGCGGTTTCTAGTTAACGTACTGTCCGCTGATAATTTATGGCAATCGAACTGCCTGCCAGCGTTTTTTGCAGAACAAGCGAAAACCAGCCGAAAGAGGATGAGCCTGCCAGCATTTTTTGCAGAACAAGCGAAAACCAGCCGAAAGAGGAAGAACGTGCCAGCATTTTCTTGTGAACAAGCGAAAACTAGTCGGAAGAGGATGAGTCTGCCAGCTTTTTTTGCAGAACAAGCGAAAGCCAGCCGAAAGAGGAAGAACGTGCCAGCATTTTCTTGCGAACAAGCGAAAACTAGCCGGAAGAGGATGAGCCTGCCAGCATTTTCTTGCAGAACAAGCGAAAACCAGCCGGGAGAGGGGATTGGCACGTCCGGGCGGCGGCCTTGGAAGAAGGTTTAGAAGCCCTTTGCCTTCTGCACAATAACCCAGGGGCGAAGCCAAGCGGCACCTTTAGCTGCTGGCGGAACGCCAGGGCGAACTAGGTGCCGCGCCCGGACGGTGCCACAACGTACCAGCAGAAGGCTTAGGGCTTCTTAACCTTCTGGAACGAACGCCGCCCGGACGTGCCAATCCCCTCTCCCAGCGTCCCCCCCCTCTTCACAAAAAAAACCACCACCATTCTATTTCATCCATGTTAGGAAAAAAAGATGATACTTGACAAAATCAATCACACAAACGACATAAAAAACCTGGACAAAGAAGACCTCCCAAAGCTTTCCGAAGAAATCCGCCAATTTTTAATCGAAAGCCTCTCAAAAACCGGAGGCCACCTCGCCTCCAACCTGGGAGTGGTAGAGCTTACCATGGCGCTCCATCTCACCTTTGACCTCCCAAAAGACCAGATCATCTGGGACGTAGGGCATCAGTCCTATACGCACAAGCTCCTGACCGGGCGCAGAGAAGGCTTTGCCACACTGCGTCAGTACGGCGGCATGAGCGGCTTCCCAAAGACAGCGGAAAGCGACTGCGACTGCTTCAATACCGGGCACAGCTCGACTTCGATTTCAGCAGGGCTTGGCATGGCGGCGGCGAGGGACCTAAAGGGCGAGAGCCATAAGGTCATTTCCGTGATCGGGGATGGGGCGCTGACCGGGGGCATGGCATTTGAAGCGCTAAACAATGCATCCAAGCTGGAAACCAACTTTATCATTGTGTTAAACGATAATGATATGTCGATTTCTCCAAATGTCGGCGGTCTGTCTCAGTATCTGGGCGGTATCCGCACAGCAGCCGCGTACCAGGACTTAAAAAACGGCGTGATGGAATCGCTGTATAAAATCCCGGTTTATGGAGAACGCATCGTCCAGAAAATCCGCAGGACAAAAAGCGGCATCAAGCAGCTTTTAATACCCGGGATGCTGTTTGAGGATATGGGAATCTTATACCTGGGGCCAGTGGACGGGCACGATATCGAAAAAATGACGGCAATGTTTCAAAAAGCTTCGCGTGTCAGCGGGCCGGTGCTTGTGCATGTGCTGACGCAAAAAGGCAGGGGCTATGAGCCTGCCGTCCGCCATCCGGCGCGTTTTCACGGGACAGAGCCGTTTGATATTGAGACAGGGCTTGCCAAGCAGAAAAAGAAAAAGGCGGCGTATACCGATATTTTTTCCACGGTGATGCGCAAGCTCGGCGACCGTGACGAAAAGGTAGTGGCAGTCACGGCAGCGATGGAGACAGGGACAGGCTTAAAGCGGTTCCACAATATGTTTCCCGACCGGTTTTTTGATGTCGGCATTGCGGAGGGACATGCGGTTACTTTTGCCGCGGGGCTTGCGGCAGGAGGGCAAAAACCTGTCTTTGCGGTATATTCTTCTTTTTTGCAGCGTGCCTATGACCAAATCCTGCACGACGTCTGCCTACAGAATCTTCCGGTTGTATTTGCGGTTGACCGTGCCGGCATCGTAGGAAGCGACGGGGAGACGCACCAGGGACTGTTTGATCTCTCATTTCTGATGACGATTCCGAATATTACGCTGATGGCGCCGAAAAATAAGTGGGAGCTTTCGGATATGATTAAATTTGCTGTCGGCTGCGGGCGTCCTGCGGCAATCCGCTATCCGCGCGGGGAAGCGTTTGACGGGCTGATGCAGTACCGTGCCCCGGTCGAATACGCAAAGAGCGAGATGCTGTTTGAAGCGGGCAGCGTCGTGCTGCTTGCCTATGGCAGTATGGTAAAAACCGCGCTGGATGTGCGGGAACGCTTAGAACAGTCGGGGATTGGCTGCGCGATTGTAAATATGCGGTTTGCAAAGCCGTTAGATACGCAGATGCTTTCACATGCCGCAAAGTCTTACCGCCTTGCGGTCACGATGGAAGAAAACGTCAAGACAGGCGGGCTTGGCGAAGCAGTCGCGGTGTATCTGCATACGGTTGGCGCCGATATCGGGCTGCTGCATATCGCGGTCCAGGATACGTTTCTTCCGCATGGAAATGTGGAGGTGTTAAAGCGCCAGGCGGGGCTGGACGCGGAAAGCATTACTGCAAAGATTATGGGATGGCTGCAAAATAAGGAAGCGAAAGCAGATACGGCAATGCCGGATCAATGATAAATGGTGGGGAACATGAAGGAAAGATTGGATATGCTGCTCGTAAAGCGTGCGCTGGCGCCTTCCAGGGAAAAAGCGAAGGCGCTGATTATGGAAGGCAGCGTCTACGTCAACGGGCAGAAAGAGGAAAAAGCAGGCTCGATGTTTGCGGAGCAGGCGCAGGTTGAAGTGCGCAGCAAAACACTGAAATACGTCAGCCGCGGCGGGCTCAAGCTGGAAAAAGCGATGGAGCAGTTTGGCATTTCGCTGGAGGAAAAGATCTGTATGGATATCGGTGCGTCCACAGGCGGCTTTACGGACTGTATGCTGCAAAACGGCGCCAAAAAGGTGTATGCGGTAGACGTCGGCTACGGGCAGTTTGCATGGAAGCTGCGCCAGGATGCGCGCGTTGTCTGTATGGAAAAGACAAATATCCGCTATGTCACGCCGCAGGATATTGCGGATGTGCTGGATTTTGCATCGGTTGATGTATCGTTTATATCGCTGACGAAGGTGCTTGGCGCGGCAAAAGAGCTGCTTTCACAAAACGCGCAGATGGTCTGCCTGATTAAGCCGCAGTTTGAAGCCGGGCGGGAAAAGGTCGGCAAAAAGGGCGTTGTCCGCGACAAAAACGTACATTTTGAGGTGATCGAAAAGGTGGCTGCATTTGCGGGGGAGCTTGGCTTTTCGATCCTGCATCTGGATTATTCGCCGATCAAAGGGCCGGAAGGGAATATCGAATATTTGATGCACCTGCAAAAAGGGGCAGGCTTGGCGCACGAGAGAGGACAGGAGGAGGCAGCAGACATCCGGGCGGTAGTAGAAGCTGCACATGCTGCATTAGATAAATGAAAAGATTTGTTTTGATCGTCAATGCGTTTAAGGACAAAAACCTGGCACAGACGCACAGCCTAAGCAGCTATATCCGTACAAGGGGCGGAAGCTGCCGCTATCTGGTCAGTGTGGATGACCAGGAGAACATATGCACGGTACGCGCCGGGGATATTCCGCAGGAAACCGAATGCATTCTCGTACTTGGCGGCGACGGGACGCTGATTCGTGCGGCGAGAGATACGGTCGAATCCGGGGTGCCGCTGATTGGCGTCAATATGGGGACGCTCGGCTATTTATGCGAGCTGGAGACGGAAAACGTCTATGAAGGGCTGGATTTTTTGCTGCATGATGAATATATGCTGGAAGAGCGCATGATGATCTGCGGGCTGCGGGAAAAAGCGTTTATTTCCCGCGCGTTCAACGATATCGTTATTCATAGAAGCGGCGCCTTATCGTTAGTCAGCCTGACCGTCTATGTCAACGGGCAGTATCTGCATACGTTTCGCGGGGACGGCATGATTATTGCGACGCCTACCGGGTCGACCGGGTACAACTTATCTGCCGGAGGCCCGATCGTAGACCCCAAGGCACAGCTTTTGCTGCTGACGCCGATCAATTCCCATACGCTGTCGCAAAGGAGCATCGTTGTAGATGCAAACGACGAAATCGTCGTCGAAGTAGACGGCAGGCATACCAGGCATGACGATGCCGTGGAAGTCAGCTTTGACGGCGACCACGGCTGCCGGTTAGCCGCAGGGGAATCGATCTGCGTGCGAAAGGCGCAGGAAAGCGCGAAAATCGTAAAATGCAGCCGAATTAGTTTTTTGGAAATTTTACGCAAAAAGATGCAGACAATGCACTGATGGCAAAGCATTGGGTTCGCTGTATTTTTTAGAGGTATAAAGAAATGATGAAAGCTTCAAGACATGCAAAAATACTGGAACTAATCAGTAAATATGAGGTAGAGACACAGGAGGAGCTTGCCGCAAGGCTCGTGCAGGAAGGCTGCCCGGTTACGCAGGCAACCGTATCCAGGGATATCAGGGAGCTAAAGCTGACCAAGGTCGCGTTAAGCAGCGGCAGGCAGAAATATGCAGCGCTTAAAGAGCCGCACAGGGAGATGTCAAAATATATCCGGGTATTCCAGGACGGTTTCCGCTCGATGGATATGGCGCAGAATATCCTCGTAATCAAAACCGTATCCGGCATGGCAATGGCGGTCGCGGCGGCACTGGATGCGATGGAATGCCATGAGATCGTAGGCAGCATCGCCGGAGACGACACGATTATGTGCGCAGTCCGCACCGTGGAAGATACTGCCGCACTGATGAAGCGCCTGGGGAAGATGGTTGACGGCAGGTGACCGCGCTTAGGAATAAGAAGGGAGGAAGTGGTGCATGTTACATAATCTTCATGTAAAAAATCTTGCATTGATTGAAGAAGCAGAAGTCGATTTTTCCAGAGGGCTGAATATCCTGTCTGGAGAAACGGGCGCCGGAAAATCGATTATTATCGGCTCCATTGGAATAGCGATCGGAGAAAAAGTGTCCAAAGACATGATCCGAAATGATGCCGATTATGCATTGGTAGAGCTGGTTTTTTCTGTAGGAGACGAGGTCCGCAAAAAGCTGGAGGCAATGGATATCCTGATAGACGGCGACCAGGTGATTTTAACAAGAAGGATCTCCGGCGGGCGTTCGATTGCAAAAATCAATTCCGAGAGCGTGTCCGCGGCAAAGCTTAAGCAGGCGGCTTCGCTTTTGATCGATATTCACGGGCAGCATGAACACCAGTCGCTGCTGGATGAAAAAAACCATCTGCAAATCCTGGACGCCTATGCGAAAAAAGAACTGAAAAGCTTAAAAGAAGAGCTGTCCAGGGCATACCATGAATATACCAGTATCCGCCAGGAATGCAGGGCTGCCGCGCTCGATACCGAACAGCGCACAAGAGAGCTGTCTTTTTTGCAGTACGAAGCGGATGAGATTGCGGATGCCGCTTTGACATTGGGTGAGGATGAAGAGCTGGAAACGCAGTACCGCCGGTTTGCAAACGGAAAGCAGATTATGGGCAGCATCGGCAGGGTATATGAGCTTGCCTGTGAAAACGGCGCCGCGGGAATGACCGGGCACGCGGTTTTGGAAATTGCAAAAATCAGTGCCTTTGATGAGAAAGTCGCACAGCTCGAAAGCCAGTTAATGGAAATCGATAACCTGCTGAATGATTTTAACCGCGAGCTGGCAGGCTATCTGGAGGACACCGATTTTGACGAAGCGCGTTTTTATGAAATAGAAAAGCGCTTGGATTTGATCAATGGTTTAAAAGCAAAATACGGTGGTTCGATCGAAAGGATCTTAGCTGAATACGAAAAAAAACTGGAACGAATCGAAAAGCTCAGCGACTACGACGCCTATTTGGAACGCCTGCAAAAGCAGCTTGAGAAAAAAGAAGCCGAATTAAACGCACTTTGTAAGAAGGTGTCGGCAATCCGCCAAAAACAGGCGTTAAAGCTTACCAAAAAAATCAAAGCGGCTTTGATCGACTTGAATTTCCTGGATGTCCAGTTTGAGCTGAGCCTTGCCCAGAGAAAAGACTATACGCCGTCCGGCTATGACGAGGCAGAGTTTTTAATTTCCACCAATCCGGGCGAGCCGCTGCGGTCTTTGACAAAAGTAGCGTCCGGCGGAGAATTGTCCAGGATTATGCTGGCAATCAAAGCAGTGCTTGCCGACTGCGACGAGATCGGGACGCTGATTTTTGACGAAATTGATACCGGCATCAGCGGGCGCACCGCACAGAAGGTATCCGAGAAGATGAACGTCATTTCCAAGGAGCACCAGATCCTGTGCATCACGCATCTGCCTCAGATCGCAGCGATGGCGGACACCCATTTTCTAATTGAAAAGCAGGCAGAAAACAATCAGACACAAACCAAAATCCGAAAGCTGAATGAGGACGAAAGCGTTACAGAGCTTGGACGGATGTTAGGCGGTGTAAAGATCACAGACACCGTTTTAAAAAGCGCAAAAGAAATGAAGGATCTGGCAGTCGCCACAAAAAATTCCCAGAGTGAAAAAAAAGGATTAAGACATACTAAGGTAGAGTGAGATTTTGAAATAAAACGCATGGAATTGGGAACAATTGTTTACAAGTGCGTTTTATGAAAAATAACAGGGAACGGTGCATCCATACAAAGCAACAGGCAGGATGCACCGTTCCAAAATACGCAGGAAAAGGGATGTCTTACATGTTGCAAAGATTATGGATTCAGTTTCAAAGAAAAAGAAAAATCGCAGGGTATGCAGGAATCTGTATCGGTATCATATTCGCTTATACGCTTCTGCTTCGCTCCCTGCCCGATAAAATGTATGTAGAACAAGGAGCTTCGCCGGACTGCTCGTTTGACGTGCCCGTAACAGGCACTGTTGTAAAAAGTACAGAAGTATTTGCCGGCGTATCTTCCTCACAAAACAGCGCCATTCATTTCACGCCCGGTATCCAGGCGGACAGCAGCGGACAGGCAGGCACATACCACGTACTGTGCAAGCTGTTCGGCACCATTCCGCTCAAACGCATCGCCGTCCAGGAGGTCAGCAAAAAAGAACTGCTGCCCGCAGGCACAAATATCGGCATTTATGTAAAAAACAAAAAAATCATGATTATCGGCACCGGAGAAGTATCCGACGAATCCGGCGCCAAAAGCGAACCCGCAAAAAACGTCGTCCAAAGCGGAGATTATATTCTCGCTGTCAACGGAGAACCCGTCCAGTCCAAGGAACAGCTTGTAGAAAAAATCTCCTTTTGCGAAGGCAAAAAAATCCGCCTCAAGCTGCTGCGCGACCAAAAAGAAGAGATCGAGGTGTCCATCAAGCCAGTACGCTCCAAGGCAGGCATCTACCAGGCAGGCATCTGGGTACGCGACGACATCGCAGGCGTCGGCACGCTGACCTACGTCACCGACACAAAAAAATACGGCGCGCTCGGACACGGCGTTACAGACGCAGACGTCGGCAGCCTGATCGATATCGAACAGGGCTCGATCTACGAGACAACGATTCTGGAAATCCGCAAGGGCAGGCGTGGCCAGCCCGGTGAAATGTCCGGCATGATTAACTACAACGACGACTACAAGCTCGGCACCGTAGAAGAAAATACAAACGTCGGCATCTACGGCACCCTCTCCAAGCTGCCCGACGAGCTGAAAAGCGCATCCGCGCTTCCAGTCACGTACAAGGAAGGCATCAAAAAAGGGAAGGCACAGATTATCAGCTCGGTGGAAGGGGAGCGCAGGGCGTATGATATCGAGATAGAACAGACGGATTATCATAGTGAAGGGAATAATAAGGGAATACAGTTTCAGGTGACGGATCAAAGGCTGCTGGAGGATACTGGGGGGATTATCCAGGGAATGTCAGGGTCGCCTATTACTCAAAATGGCCATATCATAGGTGCGGTAACGCATGTGTTTATATCGGATTCTACGCAGGGGTATGGGATTTTTATTGAGAACATGCTGGAGCATTAATTGAATAAAAATAGATGGTGAAAAGCGTTTCTGTCTAATTGGATAGGAACGTTTTTCAATTTTTATTAGAAGATGTGGAAATACTGGAAATTAACTGATATAATGGTTACGAAAGTAATTTTTAATGTCTTTTAAAATTGCAAGGGAATAATATGCAGGAGCAAATTCAAAAAAGAGTGGAGACAATTTGATCCTCTGACGATTGATTTTGATAAGAGATTGACAAATATAGTAATTGAAAGGAATGAAAGTGTATGAGAGAAAGATTGACATGGGAAGAAATGGTGCAGAGGTACCCTAATAAATGGGTATTTGTGGAAAATGCAGAATTGCGGGGAATCGACATTATTTCCGGTGACCTAATATGTGCATGTACAGATGATGAATATAGCCAAAAAGCTGTTGAATTAATAAGAGCAGGTATAGATTTCCGGCACGTAAGAACCACGGAGGGGAACTGGGGAGGATATGTGAATGCAAAAAAT
This sequence comes from uncultured Eubacterium sp., assembly GCA_947090545.1. GTDB lineage: Bacteria > Bacillota > Clostridia > Lachnospirales > Lachnospiraceae > Eubacterium_J. Next base: position 8,512 of record CAMUPC010000009.1, read on the forward strand.
GTTAAAATTACCATTAGATAGCAGGTCAGACAGGCCGTTATTTGAGCTTGGCAACTATAAAAATATTAGATGCCTGCTTGATACAGGTGCAAATATTGCAGTGTGGTGTGCTGATATCCAATATTTTCAAGAAATATTTGTTGGTGCAAAGCCGGTAGAGGAAAAAGTGATTTTAAGTGGGTTTGGTGGAAATGGACAGTTAGTTGATATGTGTAGGATTCCTTTATTTGTTTTACAAAATGCAGGCGATTCTATAAGTTTTAAAAATTTTCATGTAGCATTGGCAAAGCAGGCAGGGATGGGGTGTGATATGATTTTGCCAGCAGTAATGTTTTCAAAGATGGATTGTCTGATTGGCAGGAGGTGTAAAGAGCCAAGCCTTCAAATTTTATATGATAGGGATATGTATGGCTTTGGTATGGTTGTGCGACGGCTTACAGAGGAAGATAAAGCTAATTTAGGAAATTATTTAGGAAATTCCGTTTCTGGTTCTGTAAATTTTATAGAAAAAATGGTATGTTTTACACAAGATACTGATTTACATTCTGAATAGAAAAATGAAAAATATTATGAAAATCTTGTATATAATTAAGGAATTTCTATACCTAATACATCGTAAAATAAATAACCAGTTATTTATTTTACGGTGTACTAGGAACCGGGCATTGGTATATGGGTTATGTTCCGGTTTGTGGAGAAGGTGATCCTGAAGTCGGAGCGGCAGGTGGAGACAGTTTGTAAGGGCTTGGCGTAAAAAATACGAAAAAAGTGTTGCCCCCTAACTTGACACATACCTGTCAGGGTCACCTATTACTCAAAATGGTCATATCATAGGTGCGGTAACGCATGTGTTTATATCGGATTCTACGCAGGGGTATGGGATTTTTATTGAGAATATGCTGGAGCATTAATTGAATAAAAATAGACGATGAAAAGCGTTTCTGTCCAATTGGATAGAAGCGTTTTTTATAATCATTACTTATTTTTGAATCAGGTAATTTGAGATAAATCTATTAATGTGTTAAAATAATGATATTAGTAATGGCGTGGAGAGTTTGAAAAAGAAGAAAATACATATTTATAATTAGAAAGGAGAAGTTGTAATGGATAAAATTTATGCATTGGATGAGATCCAGGCAATTGTAAATCCAATATTACAAAATTATGGCGTGAGCCGTGCCTATCTTTTTGGTTCCTATGCCCGTGGTGAAGCGACCGGACAGAGTGACGTTGATTTGAGGATTGATGGCGGGAAAATCAAAAGTATGTTTAGCCTGGGGGCATTATATGATGAACTGACAAATGCTTTGGACAAATCAGTAGATCTGGTGACAACAGAGGGTCTGAGCCATATTGCCAACAGAAAGAGAACGGAACGATTTTGGAGCAGAATGAAAGAGAATGAAAGGTTAATCTATAAGGAAGAAAAATATTGATATTTTGGAACATATCAAAATGTATTGCGAGGACATCATGAAGTCTGTTAAGCGGTTTGGAAATGACAAAGCTGTATTTGATGTGGATAATGACTATCGCAATTCTGTATGTATGAGCCTGCTTCAGATTGGAGAGCTGACATGACATTTGACAGAAGATTTTCGGGAAGAAACTAAAAACAAGATCTTCTGGCCGGCAATTAAGGGAATGAGAAATTTATTTGCCCATAATTAAATCGCTTTTTAGATCAAAAAGAAAATGAAGTGTCAGAAACGGGATGTGATATGGATGGCTGAAACCGGAGAGTGAAGAACAGAATGGAGTTTGGAATGGAAAAATATCATTCAGGAGGGAGAGAATAGATACAGACAATAAGCAGAGTTTAACGGGGTTCATAATGAGGGTGGAAATGGACAGTTAGTTGGCATGTGTAGGATTCCATTATTTGTTTTACAAATGTTACGAGAGAAGAATCGCAAAAGCATATTGCATACCATTGCGATATAGGGGATATTTTTCAGTATATGCCAGATAAAAAAGGTTCTTGAAATCTGATTGCAGATATGCTATATTGGATGTAGAAAAGGGAAAGTCATAGAAGCGGCTACCCCTCCGAATAATCAAGTAACTATGCCGTTATAAACGGTATGCCGTCAACTATTCGCAGTAGTTGGCGGCTATTTCTTTTTTCCCTTGTAAATCTGATAAAACAAATTCGCAAGGGCGACAACGAGTATACCTATCTGAATCAAGTCCTGATATGTAACATACATTGTTTCACCCTCCTTTCTTTCGTCTGGAGGGCTACTTGAACCCTCCGAATAAAAAAGAGGGGTAAAGCCGCCTGGCTCTATGGTTTTCCCATACTGCCAATATAACACATTTATCTGCATCCGGCAATATTCGCTTTCAACTTTTCTGCCAGATAACCCCGTCTTTAGAATTAACACCATAATATACCTTAAACCAGTATGTTTACGGCTTTTTTGTTTGAAAAAAATTTGACAATTAAATTTTTATGGTTTGCATTATATAGTGTTATAGTGCATAATGAAGAAGGTGGTTTTCGTGAGTATTTAGGTGAGGAGCAGTCCGTTGAATTTGCAAAAAAACAGCAGTCGGTTACCTATCTGGTATTTTCAACGGAAGCTGCGGAATTGGTCGGATATTTTGCAGTCACAATTAAGCCGATTACCAAGATACAGCAGCTACAGAATTTGGCAGGGGGCATGGTTATCTTTTTGGAAGCGGCGAATGAGGAAAAGCTGTTGTCATTCTATCATGAGAACGGGTTTCAACAGTTTGATACAAGATTGACGGATTCCTCCAAAGGGGAGCCACACGAGCTGATACAGTTATTAAAGCTGCTTTAGCTGAAAAATTTTATAGTAACAGTAATTTTAGGTGTATGGTATAGACAAAATCAATATCATACACCTTTTTATTTTGTCTATACCGTATTGTAAATCATACAGGGCGGTATTTTTCTGTGCAGGAAACGGTAAACGGATTAATCAGATGGTTGCTTGATAAGGAAATGCAGGTGGAAGAAAGGCTTAATCAGGGTGAATGTACAGCAGTAAATTTTGCTAAATCTGATTCAATTGTGTAGAAAAGAAAATATAAAAAAATTACCGTCTATCGCGAATTTGCCGCCACATACGATGATATTATGGATTTTAGAAAACGCTAATGGTATAATCGTGATCAGATAGGGAGGTGGCACTTTGAAAGTCGAGATCAATATAGATCGTTCTGTGGAGGAAGTGAATGTTTTGATCACGGCACAGGAACGAGACAGAACGGTCGATGCTCTTTATAAACATATTACAGAGTTCGGGAAAAAGAGTCTGGAAACCTTGACGGCATACCGGGATGATATAGCCAGGATCGTGGACGTGGCTGATATATTCCGCATATTTACAGGAAATCAGAAAGTCTATATCCAGACGTATCAGGGTGAGTATATCATACGGTACAGATTGTATGAATTGGAAGCGGCGCTTGACAAAAAACAGTTTCTCCGTATTTCCAATTCAGAAATTGTAAATATCAGGAAAATTCGGGATATTGACTTGCGCATAACAGGAAGAATCTGCATCTGCTTTATGGATAATACGCAGACATATGTTTCCAGAAGATATATTCCGAAAATCAAGAAATCATTAGGGATATGAGGTGATTATTTTGAAAAAGAAGGTATGGAGGTTCGGCGCGGTGGGATTTTTGCTGGGGTGTTTTGCATATCTGCTATTCTCAATGGCAATTTCATTGCGTATGGACACAGGAGATTTCTATTTTGTGCTTCCGGCTCTGGCAAATGATTACAGCAATGAATTATTTGCGGTCATTATCCAGGTTGGCGCATTTTCCTGGTTTGGAACAGCCTGCGGGATAGCGTATCTGTTTAGTGAAAGTGTTGATCTTGAACCGATAAAGCAAGGAGCCGGCTACTTGGTGTCATTAACTGTTGGAATGCTGCCGCTGGCATGGATAGGGCACTGGATGGAACATAAATTGATAGGCATGTTCAGCTATATCATCATTGTGGCTGTTGTTTCACTTCTTTTATTTGTAGTCGGGTTAGTGAAATTGAAAGGGGATGTCGATGATATTAAGCAGGCGGCCGGTATTGGTAAGGAGGTTCATAGTGAAGAATTATGATTTGTCATCAAAGCGGATAATACGTTGGATATGTGTGAATTACGGGCTTTTTATATTGGCTTTTTTCACGTTGGGGTTCTTAAGTGGCAATAAAAATATGCTCATGGCCAATTTTGTTTTGGACGTGGCGCTTTGCGCCATTTCTCTTGTACTGAACATGCGGCTGTTTTCTAAAAAGTATAAGACGCCTGTTGTTGGTAAAATTGGCCTGCTGTTTGCAACATTATGCTTTGTGGGGTTTACCTGTTTTGCATTTCTACTGCCGGAGAATGGATTGCCTCCGGTTTTATTGATCTGACGCTGGAAAGAGGAAATATGCTTACACGGCGGTTCCGGTTTGCCTTGCAGCCGTTTCGTGCAATAACTTCTTTACGGCTTATTTTCATACGGATTCTGCCAATCGGGGCAGAGGTATGTCTCGCTCCATGCCATCATGGTATTCAGGACAGGGATAAAGCTTTCTCCGAATTCAGTAAGAGAATATTCCACCTTCGGCGGGATTTCCTTGTAAATTTCCCGGTGGAGGAAACCGTCACTTTCCAATTCCCGGAGCTGCTTTGTGAGCGTGGACTGCGTGATACCGTCAAGGCGGCGCATCAGCTCTCCGAACCGCTGGATTTTGTAAAAGGATACGTACCATAAAATTAGGATTTTCCATTTGCCGCCGATCACGGACTGGAGCCTTCCCATAGGGACGCAGCGGGCAATGGTTTTTTCGTTGTTGAATTTGTTTTCAGCCATTTCATTCCACCTCTTTTCCCATAAGTATATCCTGGCAGCAGGAAAAAATCAAGATACGGTCATTTTTGACAGATAGTACGAAAAAACGTACTGCCAACGAAAAAAGACAGTACTTGATCTCATGGAGTTTTAGAGGTAATTTAGTGCAAAAGAAGAAAATGCAAGGAGGAATGAATGATGCACTATACAGGAACCATATGGAGGCCGCCCTATGAGGCATCTTCCCTGCTGCTGGAAGTTACCGCGGGCTGTACACACCACAGGTGTAAATTTTGTACGCTTTATGCAGGCCTGCCTTTCCAGTTCAGGATGTCACCGATGGAGGATATAGAAGCGGACCTGAAAGAAGCACAGAAGGTGTATCGTCGCTTGATGGGAAGAAAGGTAACCCGGACGTTTCTTGCCGGGGCGAATCCTTTTGTGCTGAACTATGACAGGCTGATGGAGATTGCAGGGCTGGTACACAGATATTTCCCGGAGATGGAGGACATCGGCAGTTTTGCCAGGGTGACGGATGTCATGCTGAAAACGGATGAGGAACTGTCGGCCTTGCGCGCAGCCGGCTATGACGGGCTGACCATCGGCATCGAAACGGCGGATGATAAGGCGCTGCGGTTCATGGATAAAGGATATTTGGCGGCTGACATTTTGGAACAGTGCGGCAGGCTGGATAAGGCAGGCATCCGCTACAGCTTTTTCTATCTGGCTGGCATATCCGGCGCAGGGTGCGGGGAGGACGGGGCAAGGGCCACCGCCGTTTTATGCAATCAGCTCCATCCTGTCCTGATCGGTGCAAATATGCTGACCATCTGCCCGGATTCAAAGCTGTATGGAGAGATCCGGCAGGGAAACTGGAAGGAGGAAACAGAGACAGAAAAGTACAGGGAAGTCCAGGCATTGGTGGAGGGGTTGGAAATTCCTGTGGAATTTGCCGCGCTGGGTGCTTCCAATGCGTTCCAAATGCATGGCATTTTACCCAAAGATAAGAAGAAGCTTCTGGCTTTCCTTGATGATGTGATCAAAAATGTGGGTGAGGACGAACTGCGGCGTTACCGTAAGAGCGTCCGCCATTTGTAGGAGGTGATTCCGATTGCATTTTACGGGAAGGACATGGAGGCCGCCTTATGAGGCGCATTCCGTCATTATCCAGGCGACTGCTGGGTGTACTTATCAAAAATGCCGTTTCTGTAGCCTATACAAAGACGAGTGTTTTCGTATGTCCCCGTTAGAGGAGTTCGAGCAGGACTTGGCGGAGATCAAAAGCTATCAGCCTTATGCAAGGCGCATCTTCTGGACGGGGGCAAACCCGTTTGCCATGAGCTATGAAAACCTGAAACTCCGTGCGCTTACGGTACGGGATTACCTCATAAAATGCCAGACAATGGCGATGTTTGCAAGCATCCGGGATATCAGGGACAAGGAAGTGTGGCAGCTTAAGAAGCTCAGGGCGATGGGAATCAATGGGCTGACCATCGGGACGGAGAGCGGTGACGATAGCACGCTTGAACTGGCGGGCAAAGGGTACACGGCGGCTGATATACTGGAGCAGTGCCGGAAGCTGGACGAGGCGGGGATCGAATATTATTTCGTCTATATGGCAGGGCTTGCAGGGAAAGGCAGGGGATACTGGAATGCGGTAAACAGCGCGGAGCTGTTTAACCAGCTCAACCCTTATTTTATTTCCGTGGATTCCCTTACGCTGTTCCCGGAAACGGAGCTGTACCACATGGAACAGGAAGGGAAATTTGCCCCTGCCGGGGAGAAGGAACGCTTGGAGGAACTGCGGGTGTTCATCAAAAATTTGCAGATAAGGACACACCTGTTTGCCAATTCCAGTTCAAATTTTTACCCGGTCACCGCCTATCTGCCGAAGGAGAGGGAGTTTGTGGCAAGTGAATTGCAGCACGTCATGGATACGGTAAGCGAGGAGGAAATGGCGGAATACCGCAGGAACTTGAAGTCTTTAGGATAACAGAATTCAAGTTCCAATATTCTGGCTGCTTCTGAAAAAAACGGCTGCCCTGGTTCAGGAAGGGAGATTTTCAAACTGCCTGCTTTTTTCGCCGGGCAGAAAGCAAAACATACAGTGCAAACCATGCGGTACAGTGAATCGCAAGAATACCAGTATCTTTTACCGCCGTTTCTATATTCCCGGCGGATAGGGCGCTGATGCCTTCAAAGGCAGGCTGGGATGGAACGATATTGCACAGGACTGCCAGTGGCCCGCTTACCCCGGCCAGAGCGCATAAAAGAGGGACAGCCAGAAACAGCAGCATGACAATCTTGATATAGACTACTCCGATCATCATGCCCTCGGAAAACTTTCCGATCAACAGGCCGATCAACGCTGCCACAAAGGATGACAGCACGATCAATGCCAGCATAAGCCCAAAATACTGCAAGGACAACCGAAAACAGATACACGCGGTCACTATGGATGACAGGCTTCCAAACAGGAACCCCACCACTACCTTCTGAAAAATATACTGGCTGGGCGTCATGGGCAGTATCTCATTGACGAAAGCTACGCCATCCTCTTTTTCGGAAATGATGTTCATGGCGTTGAACGTACAGCCCATAAACATAGCGACAATCAGCACAGCAGGGATAAAGATGTCTTGCAGGCGTTCCATAATGTCCGGGCGTTCCAATGTCTGGATGTCTGCCTTGGCCGCTGCTTCCCGCTGTTCATAAAGAGAGGGAAGAGTCGCCGCCGCCTGCCGGAAAATATCCAACTCGTCCCCGCTGACCGCGGTTTTGAGGCTGTCACCGTCTGCCCTCACGCCGATCACATTGGTGGACGGTTCGTTGATGGCGTCGGCGAGTTCTTCCTGTGCCCCATAAGCTGTTACCGGCCCATACCGCTTGAGCCATGTGATTGTCTGCGGGGACAGATCGTTTTCCAGCACCCCAAAGTGCAGTTCCCCCAGGCTGGACATATCAATGGAACCCATGAAATTCAGCGCGACAGCCACCAAAATAGGGAGCAGAAAGGACATCAGGCAGAATTTATCCCGCAGAACGCTTTTCATTTGGTAGGTTAATCCTTTCATGCCTTACCCCTCCTTTCCGATTTCCCGATAAAACGCAAGCCGCACCGCCAGGAACAGCAGCACGATCGTACCGACAGCGCCAGCGTAATAGACTGGCGGGATGGCAGTTCCAAAATAGGCGTTTTTCAGCCCCATGTAAACATGATAGAACGGATGATTATTGATCCAGTCAAATTTGATCGATGTATTGGCGCACAAAAATACAGGTGTTGCGGCAAAAATGGCAATGGCGAGATAAGCCAGTGTAAATTGCCGGAAGTCTTTTAGCAGCAGGGCGCAGAGCAATCCCACCAGTGCCATCATCAGCGACAGGATGGCTGTCTGAAGCAGGACGGCAGGCAGCACCGCCATCCCATCTGCAAGACCCGTATTCAGCAGGGTGAGCAGTACCGCAAATACCAGGTCGGAGAGCAGGAACACCGCCAGCTTGGACAGCAGGAACAAGTCTTTCCGCAGCGGGAGGATAGCGTGGATGCGGATCACGCCCATGCCTTTTTCCTTGAACAGCACAGCGGCAATCCCCAAAAAACCTACAGCGGCTAACTCAAAAAACAGCAGTTCACAGGTGATCTCTTTCCGGGCTTTCTGTTCGGGTGTGTTTGTGCCAAGCACCTGCGGGGGATGGCTTGCCAAAGGCTGCAACAGGGACAGGGCGTAATCCGCCCGGTGGTGGTCGATGTGTTCCGCACCTGGGTAAAGCACCACCCGCACATCCCCGGCGCTGGCGTCCAGCCCCACGCCGTTGGCATCGGACAGCAGGGCGGCGTCCATAGCCTCCATTGACGGAACGGCATGTACCAGGGCTGATTTTGATGCCTGTGTTTCCGCAGGGTCATACAGATACACATTGTATGGCGCCATCTGCATCAAGCGGATATAGCCCAGGTTCACATAGGCAGTATAAAGAGCCAGAAAACCGATCGCCATCAGGAAGAACTTCCCCGATGCCAGCATCCGGCAGTCTTTTTTGAACAGAGCGCAAAAGCCTTTTCCCATCAAGACAGCCTCCTTCCCGTGTACTGGATGAACATATCTTCCAGTGTCGGTTCCTGGGAGTGGATGCTGATGATTTCATCATGGGCAAAGGGAATGCCCGCTTCCAGTTCCCGAGTTTCTATGGTTTTTGACTCCCGCTGTCCCTGGTACAGATAGTCGATGGCAACCCGGTGATTGCTGTTTTTCTCCTTCAGGCGCTTGGGCGTATCCAGAGCCACCAGGTTTCCGTTGGAGATAAACGCCACCCGGTCGCAGAGGAGGTCGGCGTCCATCATGTTGTGGGTCGTAACAAAAACGGTCGTTCCCTTTTCGCGCTCCTGCCCGATGATTTTTCGGAACAATACCGCGCCGGAGGGGTCAAGGCCGCTGGTCGGTTCGTCCAGGAACAGCAGCCGGGGGTTGCTCACCAGCGCCCGCGCCATGCTCACCCTCTGGCGCATTCCCTTGGAGTAAGAGGACACCGGCTTTTTCAGAAAGTCCGGCTTAAACTCCAGCGTGTCCAACAGCTCCTCTGCATCCCGCCGCTGCTTTTTTGGATAGAACGAGGCGAAATAATTCAGATTGTCCACAGCGCTCAAATTGGCGTACAGATAGGGAAACTCAAAGAGGACTCCAATCTTTTGGAAAAACTCCTGCCCGTGGGCGGCTGAGATGTCCTGCCCAAACAGGGAGACGTTCCCACCGTGGCACTTCAAAATCCCAGTGAGTATTTTCTGCGTTGTAGACTTTCCAGAGCCGTTTGGCCCCAGAAAGCCGAAAATCTCCCCGTCCTCCACGGTGAAGTCCATGCCATGGAGCGCCTGCTTGTCTTTGCCGTAGGAGAACGTCAGGTTCTTGACCTCAATCATTCGTCATCACCCCACTTTCTGCGCTGATCCTTTTTCTGCTCCTGCCGGCGCCTGCTCCACCACTTCATAAACCTGATCTTGAAAGGGATGGAGAGGATCATCACCGCCACGATTACTAACCACCAGTACCATGCGAAACCTAAGAACATAAAAAACCCTCCTTATTTGCTGCCTCCAGTTCTTTCTGGAAATAATTTGGAGGCATGTGGATTGTCAACACTTTTGATAAGGAGAGTTTAGGGATGCGGTGTGAAGTTGGTGTGAGGCGGCTGTGAGATCCGTGTGAAATTTTTCATAATTGTTGTCATGAATAGCCTGCAAGAATGCTTGTTTTTGGATTGCAATTTTCAAGCAGGTATGCTATGCTTATACATAATAAAAGTTTTACGCTGACAGAGGCCTGTCAGATGTCAGGATATGGAAGTCCATATTTTTATTCAAAGGAGTGATGACAATGAATGTAAACCAAAGTTTTTTCGGCGGAACAGGCAATACTAATTTTTTCGCGGACTATGCCAGCATTAGAAGCGGCAGTTACCGGAAGCTTTTAAAAGCTTATTACGGTAAAAACAATTCAGATACGGCATCATCTGCTACGAAAAGCAACAGCAGCAACGTGCTTGACCGGATTCTTGAGGAGAAAAAGAATCCAAAGGTTTCCAAGCAGGCGAGCGAGGCAAATTCCAAGCTGACGTCAGCAATACCGTCCTTGGCGAGTACTGTAAAAACATTGCAGAAGGACGCAACATATACGGCTTCGGAAGATGGCAGCAAGAGTGCACAGGACAAGGTGGTTTCCGCACTGAAGGCTTATGTGACAGAATATAACGATGTTGTAAGCGCGGCGAAGAAGTCCACATTGTCAAATAAGACATCGCATGTTGCAAGCATGATGAAGAGCACGGCTGCGAATGCTGATAAGCTTAAGGAAATCGGGATTTCCGTCAATGCAAACGGTACGCTTCAATTTATTGAGGGCCAGGCAAAGAAGGCAGATATCTCTAAGGTACAGGATTTGTTTTCAAGCGAAAACAGCATGAGCTATGGCTCTACTGTTTTATCCCGTTTGCAGTTTGCAGGCACTGCTACCAGTACTTCAAGCAGTACGAACAAGGAAGATACCGTAAATACCGTTTCCAGCGCCGCTTCCTTTAAGGCAGACAGCAAAACGCTTGCATCGGATGAGCTGTATGAAAAAGTAAAGGATGAAAATGGCAAGGAAACGTATGATATTGATAAGATTTTTTCAACAGCAAAGAGTTTTGTCAACAATTACAACGCGATGTTTGATGCTGCAAAATCCAGCACAAATTCCGGCGTAGCAACGAATCTGTCTTATATTAAGCAGAAAACAGAGAAAAACAAGGAAGCGCTGGCACAGTTTGGGATTACGCTGGATGCGAATAACAAAATGAAGATTGACGAGGACACATTTAAAAAAGCAGATATGTCCAATGTGCAGAAGTTTTTCAAAGACTATGGCTCTTCTGTTGCCACGAATGCTTCACTGGTAGACCATTATCTGACTTCGATGGCAAAAAATGCCAATGGTTATACGTCTGCTGGGACTTATAATGTACAGGGAGCTTCTAAGTTTAACGATTTTATTTAATGAATGTATATTTGTTTCCAGATACCACAGCGCCATTGATGTTTTCGCTGGGAGAATAGTTCCCGTTTTGCGAAATAGAGCCAAAAAGAAATATAGAATGCGACAGATAAAAAAGGTAACCGTTAGGTTACCTTTTTTGTTCGGGAAAAACAGAGCCTACTTCGCTGCAAGCTCATAAAGCTCGTCAATAGATTTTCCGGGATTTTGAAAGACGATGTTGTAAACAAAACGAAGGTCGTTTGGTTCCGATTCCAACTCGTCAGCAATAACAGACAACGGCTTGTTTTTTATACATTTTTTCTGGATTAGTGACAGAAGATCCATAAGCTTTGTTTTTTGGGTAACTTGTTGGGTAACTTGTTGAGTAACCTGCTGAGTTACTTGTTGAGTAACCTGCTGAGTTACTTCTTCAGTCGCTATTTCAACTTTCTTTTTCACTTCCCGGTCTACAGCTTCTTTCAGCTTCCTGTCAAATTTTTCCTGTACAATTTCCATAACAATATCGTCCATACTGTTAACCTCCTTAAAAATTTTTTGATTCGCCCGCATAATGGTAGTGATTACCGACTGGTACAGTTTATTTTCTGGATGATCCAGATAGTCTGTAATCAAATCCTGCGCACTGACCGTATCCAGTTTATTTGTCAGGCTTTTCAGCCACAGGTTTTTTTGTTTGGATAATTTTTTCGTAACGATGATCTGGATCGGCAGGAAATCTCCATGCACCAGATAGATGCCTGGCTCCATCTTTTCCAGCGAATAATGCCGCTCTTGCTTAAGGTGCCGAATCAGGCTCTTTGGGCAGGCTCCTGTCACAAAGGTGATGGTCAGTTCCTGGATCGGGATGCTGTTTGCCAGCGGAACGTCCGCTTTATAAAAGCAGGTATAGCCGTATACCTTATAAAAATCGTCCACACTTAGGGAATCGTCTGGGCTTTTGTATTCAATAATGTTGTATTTTCTGAATATTTTCCCGATGTTCTTTTTGATAGGCGCGCTCGTTTCCTTTTTGATGACCAGCACGTCGATTTCCATAGGGTTTGTGCCAAGCTGGTGCTCGCTTTCAAATTCCAGGTTATCGGCATCTTCCGCCAGTTCGATTTGGATGTCTGCAAAAAATGCAGGGTGCCAGTATGTTTTGTCTGTTTCTGTTTTCTTTTGCTCCATAGAAAACCTCCTTTTTGCTTGATTGGCAGGAGGTTTTCTTGTTTGTCAGAAAATCCCCTGCTTGTGATTGGATAAAAGCATGAATTTTCTGAATGGGTATGAAGTGGTACCCTTGTATGAGTGTGGTTAGATTATAAAGAAACGATAGAAAATTTGCTTTTTTGTATTTTAACATAGGGAGTTGTGACAGTGCAATAAGAATTTTTGTTTTTTGATGGAGGGAGTTGGCTGGGGGACGCTGGAGGGAGGGGAGAGGGGCTGGCGTCATGTTCCTATTCCAGAATGTAAGGAGCCCTAAGCATTCTGCGCTACATTGCGGCTGCGTCCGGGCGCGGCACCTAGTTCGCCCTTGCTTCGCAAGAAGCTAAAGGCTGCCGCTTGGCTTCGCCCCTGGTTTTATTCAGCAGAATGCTAAGGGCTCCTAACATTCTTCCAACGTCACAGGACGCCAGCCCCTCTCCCCTCCCTCCGGCTGGTTTTCGCGAGCTCCAAGCAAAATAAACTATAGTTAACATCTTAGAAAAGAGGAGGGGAATAAAACATACGATACATTTTTTTCAGCTTATAAATCGAGGATTTTTTGTCTGTTAAGCTGCTTGCAATGCTGCCTAATATGCTCAATTCAGTGTGAAGAAAGATGGTTGCGCCAGTCGGATACCATTTAAACTGCTTTTTAAGCGAAATAAACTCAAGCGAATGGGAGAACGAAAGCAAAAACTAACAAGAACTAACGAAAATACACTACATATACTACATACACTACATACACTACATCCACTGCGTACACAACATAATCCCCAGGTACAATGCAGCACTTTGCCATTACTGCCGTAGCACTTGGGAAAACCAGCCGGGAAAGGGGATTGGCGTGCCCGGATGGTGGCTTTGGAAGAATATTTAGAAGCACTTAGCATTCTGCTGAATAACCCAGGGGCGAAGCCAAGCGGCAGCCTTTAGCTTCTTGCGAAGCAAGGGCGAACTAGGTGCCGCGCCCGGACGCAGCCGCAATGTACCCGCAGAATGCTTAGTGCTTCTTAATATTCTGGAACGGACACCAGCCGGGCACGCCAATCCCCTTTCCCAGCGTCCCCCTCCCAACTCCCCCCAAAAAAAATCACAACAGTACCTTCTGCACAAAAAACACCCCCAAAAACTGTATAATTTCCACAAACTTATCTATAACCCCATATTTCCGCTTTACATTCATTATAACTTGTGCTATATATTAAATATACTTGTTGTACAAGTTATAAATAATGTACGACCAAAAACAAAAAAGGAGGAACAACATGAAAAAACGAAGCAAACATCTTCCAGCATTTCTGTTAACAGCCGCCCTAGCTGCCGGACTTGCAGGATGCAGCTCGTCACGCAGCGGAGAAACATCCAGCAAAAGCGACACGCCTCATATCGGCATTATTTTTACACAAGCAGGGCTTGGCGGAAACTCATTTAACGACCTGGCACTGGACGGTGTGCGCCGCGCAGCCGACGAGCTCGGCGTTACGTTTGACCAGGTGGAGCCAAAATCAGTAGCAGACGAAGAGATCATTCAGGACGAGATGGCGTCCTCGGGAGAATACGACCTCATTATCTGTGTCGGAGATGAACAGGTAGACGCGCTGAATAACGTGGCTTCCGTTTATACCGAGCAGCGCTTTGCCCTGCTGGATGCGACTTCAGAGCTGCCCAATGTCGCCTCATATTCCTGTAAGGCGCAGGAAGGCAGCTTTCTGGCAGGCGCCCTTGCAGTACTGGCAAAAAAAGAACAGATGGATGCCCGGCTTTTGGATAATCACACGGTCGGCTTTATCGGCGGGGTGGATAATCCGCTGATCAACCAGTTTGCAGCCGGGTATCGTGCCGGAGCCGTATATGCAGACCCGGACGTTACAGTGCTGATGGACTATGCGGGCGGCTTTAACGATCCGACCACGGCAAAGACGATTGCCAACACGTTTTATGAAAAAGGGGCGGACGTCATCTTTCATGCGTCCGGGGCTTCCGGTATGGGCGTGTTTCAGGCAGCGGAAGAAAAAAACTTTATCAGCATAGGGGTTAATTTAAACCAAAATTCGATTGCGCCGGATTATATTATGGCGAGTATGTTAAAAAAGCTGGATACCTGCGCGTACCATGCCATTGCAAGCATTGTGGACGATACGTATACCGGAGAGAACCAACTGCTCGGCATCAGCGACGGCGGCGTAGGCATTACGGTGGAGGGCAGCAACATCGAGGTTTCTGACAGCGTGGCGCAGAGGCTGGAGGAGATCAGGGAAGCGATTGTAAACGGCGAAATTGAAGTTCCAAGCGAGCTGTAAGCAGCAGAAAAGGAGTCAGGTATGGATGCAATTAAAATGAAAGGCATTGTGAAATGCTTCGGCACGGTGCGGGCAAACGACGGGATAGACTTAACGGTGAAGCAGGCGGAGATTCATTGTTTATTGGGGGAAAACGGAACCGGGAAAAGTACGCTGATGAACATTTTATTCGGCTTATATCATCCTGATGAGGGCGAGATTTACATTCATGAAAAACAGGCGGCGATTGCAAACCCAAACGACGCTTACGCGCTTGGAATCGGGATGGTGCACCAGCACTTTATGCTCGTAAATCAGTTGACCGTGCTGGAAAATATTATAATGGGAAACGAGCCGGGCGGCATTTTTTTAGACTGGAAGGAAAGCGAGCGCAAAGTAGCGTCTCTTGTGGAGCGGTTTGGATTTCAGATCAACCTGCATGAAAAGATCGCCCATCTTTCCGTCGGTATGCGCCAGAGGGTGGAGATTTTAAAAACGCTGTACCGCGGCGCGGACATTATTATTCTGGACGAGCCGACGGCGGTGCTGACGCCGCAGGAGGTGGACGAGCTGTTTCACATCCTGCGCCAGCTAAAAAAGGATGGAAAGACGATTATTTTTATCACGCACAAGCTCAACGAGACGATGGCGCTTTCTGACCGTATTACGGTAATCCGCAAGGGCAAGGTGGTGTTTTGCTGCGATACAAAGGATACGGACGAAAAAGAGCTGGCGGCGCGGATGGTCGGAAGGTCTGTGGAAACGGTTGTTGCGAAAAAAGGAGCTGTCGGAAAGGCTGTTTTGGAGTTGAAAAAGGTGCGCCTGCTGGGGAAGGCACAAGAGACGGTGAGCCTTACAGTACATGCGGGCGAGATCTTAGGCATCGCGGGCGTGGACGGCAACGGGCAGCAGGAGCTGGAGGCGATGATCGCAGGCACGCAGAAGGTAACGGAAGGCTCCATTTTGATCAATGGGATTGTGGCTGAGAAGATGCCGGTAAAAGAACGCAAAAAACTGGGGCTTGGTTATATTCCCTCAGACCGCCACCGCAATGCGATGATTCCCTCGTTTTCCATTGCTGAAAATTTCCTCCTTGGCTACCAGGAAAACCCGGAATACTGCAAGCATGGCTTTATCCAGTTTGACGCGCTAAAACAGGACGCAAAAAAGCAGGCAGAGCTTTTTGAGACGAAGCTTGCCGGGCTGGACCAGCAGATCGGGCAGCTTTCCGGCGGAAACCAGCAGAAAATCGTATTCGGAAGGGAGACGAGCCATAACCCGTCGCTCATGCTGGTTGCACAGCCCGTGCGCGGGCTGGATATCGGGGCGATTGAAAAGGTACATAAGACGCTGCTAAGCCTGAAAGAGCAGGGCAAGGCAATTCTTTTAATCTCCGCGGAGCTGTCGGAGGTGATGAACCTGAGCGACCGGATTGCCGTGCTGTACGAAGGCGAGGTCAGCGCGCTGTTTGAAAACGGCGCTTATACAAAAGAAGAAATCGGCATGTTTATGACTGGTAAAAAAGAGGACAGGGCGCAAGACAGCCCTGCGCATACAGGAGGGAAAGACTGATGACAAAAGCAAAAAACCGGAACGAATTGTTAAAATCGCTGGCAGCAATCGGCATTGCGCTTTTGATCGGCGCGCTGTTTATCCTGCTGTCAGGCGAATCTCCGATCAAAGCATACGGCGCGCTGCTAAAAGGCGCCCTTGGCAGCCCCAAATCGATTGCGAATACAATCAGCAAGAGCATCCCGCTGGCGTTTACCGGGCTTGCGGTCGCGCTCAGTTCCCGCTGCGGCATGTTAAATATCGGGGCGGAAGGGCAGCTCCACGCGGGAGCGATGGCGGCGGTGCTGACGGCGCTTGCCTTAGCTTCGATGCCGGCGCCTGTTGTTATGACAGCAAGTATTTTAGCCGGGATTGCGGCTGGCATGGTGGTTGGCAGTATTCCTGGCATTTTTAAGGCAAAGCTGAATACGAGCGAGGTAATTGTGGCGATTATGCTCAATTACATATGCACGCTGTTTACGTCCTGGCTGGTGAACGGGCCGGCAAAGGCGCAGGGCTCCACCGCGCAGACGCATGTGATCCCGCAGGGAGCGTGGTTTCACAGGCTGATTCCGCAGACGCAGCTTACCAGCTCCTTGTTTTTGCTTCTTGCGGCAGCGGCTGCGGTTTATATTTTCCTCTGGAAAACATCGCTTGGCTATCAGCTTCGTGCGGTAGGCGCGAATGCTTCTGCGGCGGGCACAGCGGGCATCAAAGTCCATGCATTTTTGATTGCCGCGATGGTGTTAAGCGGAGCTTTGGCGGCGCTTGCGGGCGTGACCGAGGTGTTTGGAAAATATCACAGGTTTATCGAAGGGTTTTCCCCGTCCTTTGGATTTACCGGGATTGCGGTGGCGATACTGGGAAGAAACCATCCGGCTGGAGTGCTGCTAACGGCGTTGTTATTCGGCATTATGGATATGGGCTCTTTGCGCATGAGCCGTGTGACAAGCGTGTCCACAAATATGGTAACCGTTGTCCAAAGCCTGGTGATCCTGCTGGTAGCGGCGCCGGAGCTGATTCAATGGCACAAAAACAGAAAGAGAGGGTAATCTTATGGCAGCTTTGAATAACTTTTTGGCACTGATGCTCCAGTTATCTGTCCCGATTGTATTAGGGGCGCTGTGCGGTACGATCGCGGAACGCGGCGGGGTGATCTTGCTGGGCGTGGAAGGCATGATGTTAATTGGCGCGTTTGCGGGTGTGGCGGGTTCGTTTTTTACAGGCTCTGCGTTTGCGGGCGTCCTGGCGTCGGTAGCGGCGGGCGCTTTGATTGGATGGATCTATGCGCTGTTTTGCCTGAAATGGAAAGCGCACCAGTCCGTGGTCGGCGTCGGCGTCAACCTGTTTGCCAGCGGCATCACCGCCGTATTGTTAAAAGCGGCATGGCACAAGGAAGGGATGTCTGACCCGGTAGCCGCGGTATCCAGCCTGACGGTTCCTGGGCTTAGCAGGATTCCGGTTCTTGGTGCCTTATTTAAAGGCCAGTCACCGTATTTATATGTGATGTTTGTGCTTGTGGCAGCCGTCTGGATCTTATTTTACAAAACGAAATACGGGCTGCGCTACCGTGCCATCGGCGACCAGCCGCACGCGGTGCAGACGGCGGGCGTGAACGTCAACCGCTACCGCTATATCGCTATGATGGCGGCAGGAGCCATTGCGGGGCTTGCCGGTTCCTACCTGTCCCTGTCCCAGAACAACCTGTTTGTCACAGATATGACAGCCGGGCGTGGATTTATGGGGCTTGCGGCAAACATCTTCGGAGGCTGGCAGCCAGCGGGCTCGCTTGGAGCAGGGATGGTATTTGCCATAGCGCAGGCGGCACGGTTTTACCTGACGGATTTTGCGGTTCCATCCCAGATCGTGCAGATGCTTCCGTATATCATTACGCTGCTGATCCTGCTGTTTGTCGGAAAACGGGTCAAAGGCCCGGAAGCGCTTGGAACGCTGGTAGACTAAAAACTGGAAGATTACAGCCCGAAATACTTGTCATACTGGTTAAAACACGATATACTTCCAGTAAGACAAGATATGGAAGGAGTATATACCAGTTATGAACAACCTGTTAAAAGAAAAAAACGTCAAAATCCCATTATATGTAACCGTATATGAAACGATCTGCCAATGGCTGAAAGATGGCAAATACAAGCCTGGAGAAAAGCTGCCGGGAGAAAATATCTTATCCGAGCAGTTTCAGGTAAGCAGGGGCACGCTGCGCCAGGCGATGCTGCTGCTACAGGAGGACGGGCTGATCAGCAACCACCAGGGCAAAGGAAATATCGTCTTATCCTGCCAGAACTTAGAGGCGAACGGGCTGGAAAAGGTCGGAAACCCGATTATCGACTTCTGCGTCCAGCCAATCGACCATACCGTTACGACGATCGGCTTCCAGCCGGCGACACACAAGCACCAGGAGGTTTTAAAGCTCAGGCAGTCCAGCATTGTCGCCGTGATCGACATTACGTATTACAGCAAGGAAGCGCCGGTCGGGTTCGCAATGGTCTATATGCCGCATGAAATCTTAGACGACGGGCGGGTAGACCTGGAAAATACAGACAGCGTGTATGAATTTTACACGCAGCTTTTGGAATCAGACAGCCTTTACAGCGATACAAAGCTGCGCATCGTGCACGCCAGGGAGCGGCTTGCCGACATTTTGCATATTCCGCAGGGCGACCCGCTGTTAATCCTGGAAGAAGAGCTGTATACACAGTACGACAAGCCCGTGCTGTCCCAAAAGCTGTATATGGGCGCAGATTTGTATGAGATCAGCCTGCACAGAAAGAGCAGGTAGCAAACGCTTCCGCGGGCACAGCGTTCCAGAAGCTTTCGTATACGCGGCGGTTATCGTTTGTGGGATTTGAGACTGAACATAGAAAAGGAGAATTGAAGATGAAAACATTCCATAACGAAGCGCAAGCCGGGCAAATTGCAAAAACGGTTTTAATGCCGGGCGACCCTCTGCGTGCCGCTTATATTGCTGAGAATTACCTGGAGGACGCGTCCTGCTACAACCAGGTGCGGGGCATGTACGGGTATACTGGATTTTACAAAGGACAGCAGGTATCTGTCCAGGGAAGCGGCATGGGCATTCCTTCGATGGGAATTTATGCATACGAGCTGTTCCGCTACTATGATGTGCAGCGTATTATCCGTATCGGTACGGCGGGAGCGGTTCATCAAAAGGTAAATGTCGGCGACCTGATCTTTGCGATGGGCTGCTGTACCAACTCTCATTTTGCGGCACAGTACCATCTGCCAGGCACGTTTGCGCCCATTGCAGATTTTAGCCTGCTGAGCAATGCCGCCGCTTATGCGAAAGCACACGAGCTTCGTTTTCATGTAGGCAATGTATTCAGTTCGGACGTCTTTTACGAGGACCAAGCCGGGGAAAAGGGAATCTGGGCAAAAATGGGCGTACTCGTACAGGAGATGGAAACGCTGTCGTTATACTGCACCGCGGCAAGGGCAGACAGGCAGGCGCTTGGCATCTTAACAGCAGGGAGCAGCATTCACAGTGACAAGGCGCTGACCAATGAACAGCGGGAAAAAAATCTGGACAGTATGATTCGCTGTGCACTGGAGCTGGCGGTTCTTTCATAAAATCAAAACCGGACAAAAGAAACCAAAAAAAGTCGGGACATTTCTGCAAAGAAAGGGTATACTTTACTCAGTATTCGATTCAGATTCGATACAGACAGAAACAGGAGCAGCAGGGCAGGAGGCAAAAGCCATTATGGAATGGGCAGAAGCAGTCAGTAAAGCAGTCACTTTTATCGAAAGCCATATTACAGAAGATCTTACGGTGGATACCGTGGCGCGCCAGGTCAATATTTCGCCTTTTTATTTCAACAAAGGCTTTCAGATCCTGTGCGGATATACGATAACAGAATATATCAGAAACCGAAGAATGGCGCTTGCTGGAAATGAACTGATCACCAGCCCGGTTTCCGTGACAGAGCTTGCCATAAAATATGGCTACGATTCCCCGGACAGCTTTACAAAAGCCTTTTCCCGTTTTCATGGGTATACGCCTTTGGCGGTGCGTAAAAATCATGCGGTGATAAAAGCTTTTGCACCGCTTAAGCTCACCATTACATTGAAAGGCGGTTATATTATGGAGTACAGGATTGTCAGAAAAGAAGCGTTTACTGTTTTGAACGTAGCGAAGGAGTTTACCTATGAGAATGCGAAGCAGGACATCCCGCTGTTTTGGCAGGAGCATTATGCTGCGGGCAGGGGAGACGTCGTCTGCGGCATGTTCGGAATCAACATTGACCCGCAGATGGGAAATGAAACATTTGAATATCTGATTGCGGACGTCTACTGCCCGTGCCAGGATATTCCAGACGGATTTGCCGTTACTTTGATTCCTGCGTTTACCTGGGCGGTGTTTCCATGCAGGGGCGCTATGCCGCAGGCTTTACAGGATGTCCATACAAAAATATTTTCGGAGTGGCTGCCTGCAATGCATGATTATGAATTTGCGGCGGGGTATTGTGTGGAGATGTACGACGACGTAAGCAAGTATCCGAAGGGGGCGCAGGATGAGAATTATTATACGGAGATTTGGATTCCTGTGAAAAAGAAGGATGCATAAATAAGATCATTGGATGAAAGGGTTCGGGATGATTCGCGGGCTGCTGCTATGGGAGAGTACGATAGCGGCAGCCTGTGTTTTATTTTTAAGACAGCGTAGTATTCCAAAAAAATTTTTTCAATTTGCAGAGACCATTTTCAATTCTCATACATCTAATTTATGTAAATACAAAACATGCTGGCCAGCAGAAAGGACATTATGAAAAAGGAACAATTGGGGCAGATCATTATTCGGTCTGAAGAGACGCTGTACCATATCGCGAAAACACTGCTGTATAATGACGCGGATTGTGCGGATGCCATACAGGAAGCGATCGTAAAGGCATTTGCGGGCATTTCCAGCCTGCGGCAGGATGCGTATGCAAAGACATGGCTGGTTCGGATACTGATCAATGAGTGTTATGCCATGATGCGCAGGGAAAAACGGGTTGTATCTTTGGAGGTGTATCAGCAGGAAGAAGCGGCGGCGGAAACGGAGGACTATTCCGATTTGTATGAGGCACTCCGGCAGCTGCCGGATCAAATCCGCATCTGTGTCACGCTCTACTATCTGGAAGGCTATAGTGTCAAAGAGACCGCAAAGATTTTGGAGATTACAGAAAGCGCGGTAAAGAATCGTCTTGCCAGAGCCAGAACAAAGCTGCGCACACAGCTTGAGCAGGCTGTGACATAAGACATAAACACGCCGTTTTATAAAAGCAGAATGGAGGAAGCTATGAGACTTGAAGATATCAAATATGATTTTCCTAACATGCCGGAGGAGATCAGGACAATGATTGAAAAAGAAGTGGAAAAACAGGTAAAGACGGAGCATGTGCAGCGTTCCAGCAGAAAATGGACAGCGGGAAAGGTGCTTGCCGCATCTATGGCGGCCGTTATGCTGCTCGGTACGACTGCGTTTGCGGGAGTCAGCATGTATCGGATGCAGCGCCAGCAGGTATCGGAGCATGGCGTAAAGGTGAAAACGTCTGGGAAGGCGCAGCCTGCTAAGACAGGTGCAGAACCTGTGAAACCGTCAGAGATTCAGAATGTAAAAATGGAAATCGGTTATCTGCCGGATGGAATGGTGCAGGTTGAGGAAGGAAAATACAGTTATCAGGATGCATTGTATCGGGGCGGCGTATCGATTGGGTTTTACCGTATGGACACTGGCGACGGGCAGTTTGAAATGCTGCATGAGGACGTGCTTTCCAGCGAGGACATTTCCGGCAATGGATTTGACGGCGTATATTTGGAATATCCGCATTTGTACAAGGAAGAAACCACGTTTAACCAGCGGATCTACGCGGCATTTGCCGACGTGCATTATGTGATGGAAATGTACGTGGCATCTGACGTCTCGAAAGAAGATGCGATTAAGATCGCGAAAAGTATTCGATTAACGCCAACGGAGGAAGCTGGCGCGAAAAACCTGGTCAGTGCGTTAAACTGGAGCGCGTATCTTGCAAACGGGCGGGAAAAACAGCAGGGTGATGGCGAGGATGCCCAAAATACAGACCGCACAGAGATAGCAAAAGATGAGATGAAGCATACCCATGCCATCGGCGAGAGCTTTGCGTTGCAGGATGCTCTTACGGCTAAAGTGGCACAGGTACAGGTGTCCGATGGCCTTAGCCTGCTGGATGGCTTCCGTATGGATGAAGATTTTAAGGATGAGGCAGACAGCGGCGGAAAGCTGAAACCGGCAACGATCCAATATATCAAAGGAGGAGGCATGGATACGTTAAGCGAGGTCGTCAAAGAAAGGCAGGTGGCGCAAAAGCTGGTTTATGCTTCGGTAGAGTATACTAACACAGGAGACAGGGAGCTGAAAGAAGTATTGTTTTTCGGCACGCTGCAAAGAATCTTTGAAGAGAATGGGAAAATGAAGATGGTTTCAGGCTGGAATTATGAGGAGCCGTCTGACGGGGATGCGTGGAGCCAGGTGTGCAACCGCGGATTGTCCAACAGGTTTGAAATGCCGTATTATGACGTCCATGGAGGGGAGCGGAACAATAATTATATCACATCGATCAAGCCGGGTGAAACGGTAACGGTGCATATGGGATGGATTGTGACGGAAGAAGAGCTTGACAAACTGTATTTGAGCCTGGATACGTACAGCGGGCCGGGAGTGTTTTCGGATACAGCGCTTGCTATGGGATATGTGGATATCAGGCAGTAAGGATTGAAGGCATCTTAAAAAAAATAACAGGAGCGATCTCTTGCAATACGAAATGTATGCAGGAGATAGTTCCTGTTATTGTCATTTAGAAATGAATTGTGAAAAAAAGGAGGATACGATATAATGGGAAAAAGAAGCGGGAGGGAGGGACACGGATGAAAAAAGCGCTGCCTGTTGGTGTGGAAAATTTTGAAGAGATGGTGCAGTCCGGCTATTATTATGTCGACAAAACAATGCTGATCAAGGAATTATTAGATTTGAAGGGAAAAGTAAATTTGTTCACGCGTCCAAGAAGATTTGGGAAAACCTTAAATTTAAGTATGCTTCGGTATTTTTTTGAGGATACGGGTTACGCAGAAAAAAATAAACAGAACAAACAGCTTTTTTACGGAATGAACATTTTAAAAACAAAAGAAAGCTATACAAACCAGATGGGGATGTATCCTGTATTTGCGCTGACGTTGAAATCGGCGAAGCAGGAAAACTATGGTCTGGCACGTTATATGATACAACATGCGCTCAGTACTGAGTTTGAACGGCACCGGGACCTTGTAGAAGATGGAAAAGAGCGCCTGTCTCTCAGAGAATATGGGCAGTATACAGCAATTGCGGAAGGGCAGGCGGAGGATCAAGAGATCAGGAACGCCCTACAGTTGTTTTGTCAGTGTATGTATAAGGTGACTGGAAAGAAAACGGTTCTTTTGATTGATGAATATGATGTACCTTTGGAAAATGCGTATTTCAGGGGTTTTTACGAGAGAATGATCGATTTTATCCGTTCTCTCTTTGAATCGGCGCTCAAAACGAATGAGTACCTACAGTTTGCTGTGATTACCGGATGCCTGCGGATTTCTAAGGAGAGCATTTTTACCGGGTTAAATCACCTGAATATCATTTCTGTACTTGATAAAAAATATAGCGAGCATTTTGGATTTACAGAACAGGAAGTCATGCAGATGATGTCTTATTATCATGTGGAAAGCCGGTTTGCGACGATGAAGGAGTGGTATAACGGATATTTGTTTGGAGACACACAAGTCTATAATCCGTGGAGCGTGGTCAAGTTTTTGTACGATTTGTATTCTGATGCAGATGCGTTTCCGCGTCCTTATTGGGTGAATACGAGCTCTAATGATGTGATCAAGGACTTGGTTGCCGGTGCCGACAGGGAAACAAAGGGACAGATGGAAATACTTTTGCAGGGAGAAGCACTTGAGATCCAGGTGCATGAGGAGGTTACTTATGCGGATATGCAAAACAGCGGCGGGAACTTGTGGATGTTTCTGCTTTTTACAGGATATTTGACAAAAGAAAGTGAATCTTTTCGGGAATCATCGATTTATTTGCGGGTACGGATTCCGAATACGGAGGTTAAGACAATCTATCAGAATACGATATTAAATTGGATGAAAGATATTTTAAAAAAAGAAGATTTTCGTGGCCTGTACCGCGCAATGGAGGACGGCGATGAAAAAAGCATGGCACGCATTTTAAACAGTCAGCTTTTTCGTACGATCAGCTTTTATGATTATGCTGAAAACTTTTATCATGGATTTCTTGCCGGCATCCTAAGCCAGAGTGAAAATTATCTGGTGAAATCAAACCGTGAGTCGGGGAACGGGCGGTTAGATCTGATGGTGAAAAGCCCGTCGCTGCGGGGAAGGGCGTTTGTTTTGGAGGTAAAGGTTTCCGATTCGGTTGACAATCTGGAAAAGGACGCTAAGAAAGCGCTGAAACAGATTTATGATAAGAACTATATGGAAGAGCTGCGTACAGAAGGGTATCGGAGGATTGGATGTTATGGGATTGCGTTTTTTCATAAGGATTGTGAAGTGCGGTTTGGAAAGGGGATGTAAGCTGCCGGCTATTTTGATGTCTTACGATACGCTTTGTCAATGGCGGCGCATGTATAAAAGCGGATAGGGATTTCCCTGTTCGTCGTGATCCGTCCTTTTGTAAACCTCAAAGCCCATATGCTCATAAAATCCTTTGGCTTGGGGATTTTGCTCGTTTACAGCCAGTTTTTTTACTGTGTAATGTTCGATTCCGTATTGAATAAGCTGTTTTCCTAATCCTTTTCCTCTCTCTTCTGGCGTGAGAAACAGCATTTCCAGGCTTTCCTTCTCAATCCCCATAAAGGCTACAGGTGTATGGTTTTCGTCTTTTGCGATCACAAGATGTTCGATCTTGCTTAACGCCTGCGGGACATATTGTTTGATGTTTATGGTTTCGTTTTCGGACAAAAACAAGTGGGTTGCCCTTACAGACTTTTCCCACACGTTTAAAAGTGCCTGTATGAAATGCTCCGGCCTTTCACGGACTTCGATGATCTTCATATATGTCCTCCTTCATCTACTCTGTATTTCTGAAACAAGCACAATAGCATTTCATTGCTGCCCTTGCTAAGTTTCAATATAGCATATATAAAAATGGTTTTCAAGCCTGTTTTTGGTTCCGGGGAAACACAGAAAAGGGCAGCTTGTGGAAGATGGGAAATGGTTCCTTTCCCTTATAAAAAACAGCGTCTACTGCCTTTTAGAAATCACAGTGTCAATCAGCCCGTAAGCACAAGCTTCTTTTGCACTCATAAAATAATCCCGCTCCGTATCCCTTGCAACCTCCTCTATCGTATGCCCTGTATTTTCCGCTAAAATGCGGTTTAATCTTTGCTTGCTTTTTTGCAGATGGTCAGACATGATTTGAATATCACTCGCCTGTCCTTGCAGCCCGCCGCCGTGTACCGCAGGCTGGTGGATCATAATCTCAGCATTCGCAAGAGCCATACGCTTTCCATGCGCGCCTCCTGCGAGCAAAAAAGCACCAAAGCTTGCCGCAAGCCCGACACAGATCGTAGCAACATCACACCGGATAAACTGCATCGTATCATAAATCGCAAATCCGGCTGTTACAGAGCCGCCGGGACTGTTAATATAGAGCGAAATATCCTTGTCCGGGTCCTGCGCTTCTAAAAACAGCATCTGCGCAATGATGGAGCTGGCCAAGCTGTCGCTGACCTCTTCACCTAAAAAAATAATCCTGTCGGACAGCAGGCGGGAAAAGATATCATAGCTTCGTTCTCCACGGGTTGTCTGCTCAATGACATAAGGGATCGTACTCATGCTGCAAGCTCCTTTCTTCTAATGCTAAAAGCAGCGCGGAAAACCATTGCAGAGCCACGCATAAGGATTTTGCCCTGCTTTGGGGTAAAGCTGCCGAGCTTTCGGTACATACTGGGCGGATATTGATACGCCTGTTTAAAGGCAAAGGAAAAAGCCTGCTGTGAGTCATATCCGGCTTCCTGTGCAATCTGTACGATAGGCTTTTTTGAGTATGCCAGTTTTTCAGCAGCAGATGTCAGCCGGCGGCTTTGCAGGTATTTGTGGATGGTCATTCCTGTGTGTGCGGCAAAGATGCGGTTTAGATAAAATTTGGAGTAGCCGATGCTGTTGGCGATATCGTCTAAGTGGATGTTGTCCTCTAAGTGCTGTTCCATGTATTCGATGGCTTTTTTGATGCAGGTCGTTTGTGTGCTCATAGTATTTCCTCCTGGGCTTTTTTTCATTATAACAAAGAGGGAGGGGAGTGTCTTAATAAAAAGTGCTGTTTCTGTATAATGTTCTTTTTTTCATACGGGATGGGCATTTCCTGCTGGATGTAAGCCAGATAGTGGACTTTTATTAGGCCGAAATGATAACTATTAGCTGATAAATCGGGATTTATTTATGAATTACTTTCCTCATACCAGAACCACAAAATTCATGTGGAATTATTTTAAACCCCATTTTTTCATAAAATGCTTCTTTTCCTTTTACTGCAATCAACTGTATACTGGAACGTCCGCCGATTGGTGTAGCCTTTTCAACATATTCAATTATCATATTGACAATTTTATTGCCGACACCTTGTTTCTGATAATTCGGGTGTACCACAATATCAGCGATCAAATAGTACACTCCGTCACCTATCAATCTTCCCATTCCGATAGTCTGATTACCATCAACTGCTGTTATCGTGTATAGGCTATTATCAAGAGCTTTTTGTGTCTGTTCTTTTGAATAAGGCAGCCACTCAACACTTTCCCGCAGCTTACAATAATCCTCATAACGTAAACCATTTTCTCTATATTCCATGTGCTTTACCTCCAACGATTAATTTCTTGCCTATGAATGTGTCTTTCATCTAAATATGAATTTATCGGTTACAAGTATAGCACATCATACAGACACAAGCAATTCACGTTCTACGTTCCTTGACCGTCTGGATTTTTGCCGTTGCCATTTCGCTGCCGAAAACGGGGAACAGGATTTGACAAGAGTCAGGGCGGCAAACAGCAAGGAAAAAGATTTCTTTTTCTCAGTTTTACGTACAAGGTAATAGGTTACTGTCGCCTTATCATCGGAAATGGGGATATTGGTCCAGTTATGGGGTACTTTCGTATATTTTTTGTAGACATTGTTTTCCAGGTCAGTGAGAACCCTCCGGTTGTCATCCATTTCGGTCTGAATCGTCATATGCGGGAAGATATTCGAGATCAGGGGGCAAGAATCAAAATCCCTTGCCTTTGCCGCGAAGGAATCTGTACTTTCCAGAAGTTCCTTTGCCAGTTTCAGGACATATTCCCCATTTTCATTCAGTTCCAGTTTATTTTTCTTCCGTTCAAAGAGGATGATGCCCAGTTCATCTTCCAGTTTCTTCATATTTCTGCTCAGGGCCGGCTGGGAGAGATGCAGGATTTCAGCAGCGCCGGACAGGGCTCCGGTATCTGCAAATGCCGCAAACTGGCGCAGTTCATAGAGTTCAATCATTCTGAATCCCTTTCAGTATCAGTTCTATTTATAGCAGTATTCGCTATTGGCAGTGTACTTCTCCGAAAAAATAGGTAAAATAGAATTAGATAAAAGAAATTTCCTATTTTTCAGTACATGATTCCTGACCTCAAACCTTCGGATACAACAGGATATCATATCGGAAAGTATGGAAGAATGAGGCAGCAGTTTTTGAAGGAGAATCATAGGGCATTTATTCATATATGATTCTATCAGAAACATTATGGAAGCACCTTGCAGAAATTGATGAATAAGGCTTTTACGGCTTTCTGATTCCGCATATTCTTCAGGAAGTTCATTTCCGATATAAATACGTTCCGCATTTTCCTCAATCTCGTAATAGTCCCCGACATATCCTTCGAGATACTGCTTTACATCATTCCAGTCAATCTGACGTTTGCCCTTGAAACGGATATCGTTAATCAAGACCAGCTTTTTACCGTCCGCATCGGTTATGATATTTACATTCCTGTTTTCAATCATCTCTTTTGTTCCCTTTCTTCTTATCCCTTGATTTGTAAACATTAAACTGGTTCTTGCGCTTCTGGCTGCAAAACTCGTTCCCCTTCCGGCTTGCGACAAAGGCTTTCTTACAGTGTTTGCACATACGCATATCACTGTCCTTATCTGTGAGCATGAAGGAAAAGCACATCTGCACCATGATGAGCAGGGAATGGAAATCCGGTTACTAAGTACGGAAGTCGGGGACTTAACGGTTCCCCGAACAATTATAAGGGATATGCGCGTGAAGTGCAAGAAAGGATTGCATAATACGAATAATAGTCAATAGACTTGGAATATACCAAATCCACACTTTGGATTGTCAACACTTTTTTAGATACGGGCGTTTGACAGTTAATAAACAGATAAGAAACAAATAGTAAACAGATAAAGACTTTTTCAAAATATGATGTATAATATCATAGAAACACAAACTTCTTTTCAATCACTATGGAGGGATAAACATGAGTACGATGCTTCATACCGATAAATTGTGCAAATCATTTTCAAACGGCGGCTTGCAGCAGCATATCATCAAGAATCTTGATCTTGAGATCAGGGAAAAGGACTTCACTGTTATAATGGGGGCGTCGGGTTCGGGCAAATCCACTCTGCTTTATGCACTTTCTGGAATGGATACCCCGACCCTCGGCAGAGTTTTCTTTGGTGACAAGGATATATCGAAATATACTAACGATCAGCTTGCTGTGTTCAGACGTGAAAACTGCGGGTTTGTCTTTCAGAGCATTTATCTGCTGGAAAACATGACCGTATTCGATAACATCATGACAGGTGCGCTTGTGATACAGAAGAACAGTCCCGAGCTTGTGAAAAAGACCGAAGAGCTTCTTAAAAAGGTCGGTATAGGCGAAAAGCTGTGGGATAAATACCCGAACCAGCTTTCGGGCGGTGAGTGCCAGAGGGTCGGCATCGTAAGAGCGGCCATCAATGATCCAAAGATACTTTTTGCCGATGAGCCGACAGGCAGTCTGAACTCGGCTTCGAGCCGTGACGTTCTTGATATCTTCACGGAACTGAACTCGAAAGGACAAAGCATTGTAATGGTGACGCACGATGTGAAAACCGCTCTCAGAGGAAACAGGGTGATATATCTTCGTGACGGTGCTGTGATCGGCGAACATGAAATGCCGTCATTCGGCACAAATGATATCAAGGGCAGACAAGAGGGCTTGCAGAGATTCCTCGATGATATGGGGTGGTAATATGGAAAAGATACTCAGGCTTTCTTTTGCAAATATGAAAAAGCATAAGAAACAGACGATACTCCTTACTCTGCTGATCGTGTTCTGTATGGCTGTCACATCGGCGGCTATAGCGGGCAGCATTGATATGACGGGCATATTTCCCCGTGTGGCGGATGCGTATGCCGTACATAAAAATGCGCTTTATATCAAAGAGGATTATTACAATGACAGCTTTATCCGGCTGCTTCGTGAAGATGAGAGGGTAACGGATATCGATCATGTCCGTGTTCTGTTCAGTACGGCAACGAAATACCTTGACAATGAAGGCGAGGAACAGTCGCTGTATATGAGTTTCGTGACTAAGGAGCTCGAAAAGAACATAGAGCGCTCTCCCATAGAAACGACCCTCACCGATGAGGAGATAGCAGCACTTGAACACCCGATCTATCTGCCCTATGCAGGACAAGAAAGCCTTGCATCAAAGCTCAGTGAGGGCGACACTTTTAACATAATTTACGGAACAAAGCTGTTCTCCTTTACAGTTGCAGGTTTTTATGAATCAATTTTTATGCCCGCAACCGGTATGGGTTTCCAGATGATCGTTTCGGACAGCGACTATGTTTCTCTGATGGCCATAATCGGCAAGTATGAAATGATGCTGTTCGACTGCAATCCGCTTGATGACTGTGTGGATATATATTTAAAATTTTATGACAGAGTCGAAGAACAGACAGGCAAAGATATCGGATATAATATTTTGAGCTTACTGTATAAAAATCTGGAACAGAAAAGTGCTGTTTTCTCGGAGATTGTTATTGGTATCATGCTGTTTATGGCGGTTGTTATATTCATTGCCGCTGCGATTATGATACGTTTCCGTATCGTAGGCGATATACAGGATCAGATACAGTCTATCGGCGTATTGGAAGCACTCGGCTATACATCAAAGGAGATCGCTCTTTCCTATACCGCGGAGTATCTTATGACAGCCCTTGCAGGCGTTATGATCGGCACGGGCGGTGCGTTTGCGCTGCTGCCTGTACTGCACAGAGTCGCTGAAACACTTTCGGGACATCACGGCAGTCTGCATATCTCTCCGCTCCCGATACTGCTGACGGCATTGACGATCCTTATTTTTGTGGGAGTAATCGCACATACGAGAGCTTTGGCAGTAAAGAAATATCCCCCTGTGCAGGCTTTCCGTAAAGGAATAGCTGTTCATCATTTCGGCAAAAACCGGTTTCCGCTCAGGAATACTAAAAACAGCGTGCATCTTCGCCTTGCCCTGAAAGGCTTTTTCGATAATATGAAGCAGAATATCAGTCTTACTGTCTGCATAGCTGTTTCGGCACTTGCCGCTGTCGCAGGTATCCTGATTGCCGACCTGTTCGCCTCTGATCTGAAAGCTGCCGCATGGCTGACAGGAGAGGAAATGCCCGACCAAATAGTGACCGTTATGCACTCCGTCAACACTGAGGAGCTTGCGGAAAGAATAAGCGAGATGCAGGGTGTAAAACGTGTGCAGACAGGTTCGTTTTCTCTTGATCTGTCCGAATGGAGGTCTCTCTATGCCTTTGACCGTGAGAGTTGTCTTGTGCCGGTATCCTATCCCGATTTTTCTCAGTGCGAGAACATTCAGGCAACAGCAGGCAGACTTCCCGAACATGACAATGAGATCGCTGTTTCAAAGCTGTTCGCTGCCCAGCACAGCCTGAAGATCGGTGACGATCTCACCCTCGAATGCAACAGGGTAAAAAAGAATTACATCATCTGTGGATTCATTCCAAGCATGTCCAACGACGGAACAAATCTCTATATTACCGAACAGGCTTTAAAACGTATCATGCCCACTTACCGCCCCTCTGCGATAGAGATATACCTTGAGGACAAAACGGATCGGGCAGAGTTTCAGACACTGCTTATGCAGACCTACGGCAGATCAGTGGCTGATACCCGTAAAACAGAAAGCATCGGCGATACCGCCGAGGAACGACTGAGTGCAGAAGCCGATCGGCTGATTGCAGAGTATCTCGCCAATCACGGTGCAGATCATATCGAATACTCGATACAGATCGGCGACAAGACTATATCGGGTTCAAGCAAGAGCTTTGCGATCAAAAATGTGCAGGACATCAAACATGTCCTGCAGACGCAGATGGGCGGTATTTTCAGCACGATCAGCCTGACATCCTGGTCACTTATGGGTATCGCATCAGTCGTTTCAGCTATCATTATCATAGCCCTTATGGAGCAGGCTGTCAGACGGCAGAGAAAAGAACTTGGTATCATGCTCGGACTCGGCTACACCACAAAGGAGCTTATGGTACAGCTTGCAATGCGTATCATGCCCGCTGTGATCGTGGCAATTATCCTCGGCACTGTCGGTGCGGCGGCTGTGTTTCATGCGGTAATGGACGCTATGGTCGGCACAACACCCATAAATATCCCCATGATGATCGTTACAATTATAATTATGATACTGTTCTGCTATGGCTGTGCGTATGTCGGTGCAGGCAGGATTAAGAAGATCTCTGTAACGGAGCTTATGACCGAATAAAGCGGGAGGAATCATATTATGAAGAAGATAACAGCGGCAATAACAGCGGTCATGATACTGGCGGCGATACCCGTTATGGCAGCTTACGGTGCAGACAAGGAGACGACGCCTGTACAGACAGAGAAAAAAGCCGATACCGTTTCGGCAATAGGCTCGG
>CAMUPC010000010.1 GCA_947090545.1 uncultured Eubacterium sp.
GAGCTTCTTAACCTTCTGGAACGGACGCAGCCAGGGCGTGCCCATCCCCTCTCCCGGCGTCCCCCCCCCGCACACAGTAAAAAATATTATGACAAGACGCCACGAGTGTGATATGATAGAATCAGAAAAATAGCTGCTGTTTACGCCGTATGTTGTATATACAGGAGGGTGTTCTTTTGCCAAAAAGGTTCAATATCAACGGAGTCTGTTACCCCGACAGACATTATATGGTAGACTTAAGCGGACGCCTGCAAGAGATCCGGGCGCTGGTCGATAACGGGGATTATTTTGTAATCAGCCGGGCAAGGCAGTATGGAAAGACAACGATGCTGCGTGCATTGGAGGAATATCTGCTGCCGGATTATATTGTGATATTGATGAGCTTTCAAAAAATGAGCTCTGCAAAATTCCAGGATGAGTATGCGTTTTCCAGGGCGTTTGCCAGAGATTTTCTAAAAAAGGCAGACAGGGAGTGCAACAGGCGCAGGCTGGATAGCGGTTCGCTGCTGGAGCTGGAGCGGCAGTGGAAGCAGGAGGCAGCGGCGTTTGACCTTGCGGAGCTGTTTGAAGCGTTGAGCAGCCTGTGTGCTGCGGCGTCGGAAAAAATCGTGCTTATGATCGACGAGGTAGACCAGGCGTCGAACCAGCAGGTGTTTTTTGATTTTTTAGGGCAGATGCGTGAGTATTATATGAACCGGGAAGAGACAGCGGCGTTTCATTCTGTGATTTTGGCGGGGGTCTATGATATTAAAAATCTCAGGATGAAAATACGCCCGGATGATGAACACAGGTACAACAGCCCGTGGAATATCAGCGCGGAGTTTGACGTGGAGCTTGGCTTTTCACCGAAGGATATTGCTTCGATGCTGCTGTCTTATGAAAAGGAGCACTGCACGGGCATGAATATCGGGGAAATGGCAGGGGAACTTTTTGGGTATACCGGAGGCTATCCGTACCTTGTAAGCTGCTTGTGCAAAAAGCTGGACGAGCGTGCTTTGGATTGGGATGTCCAGGGGCTTCGCGTGACGGTGCGGGATTTGCTGAAGGAGCGCAATACGCTGTTTGAGGATGTGATTAAAAATATCAGAAACCACCGTGCATTTGCAGGCCTTGTGGAACAGCTTTTGGTCAACGGGGCAAATGTGGTTTTTGAGCGCAGCAATCCGACGATTGACCTGGGCGTGATGTTTGGAATACTGGCGGAAAAGGACGGTAAAACAGTGGTTTCCAATGTTATATTTGAAACGCTGATGTTCCATTATTTTACTTCTGTGCGTGCGACCGAAGCGCTGACAAGCTCTGAATATGCGGATAAGCCGCAGTATTTTAAAGATGGCAGGCTGTATATGGAAAAAGTGCTGGACCGGTTTGCGGCTTTTATGAAAGCAGAGTACAGAAAAGAGGACGGAGCATTTATCGAACGGCAGGGGCGGCTTTTGTTTTTAGGGTTTTTACGGCCGATTATCAATGGAACGGGGTTTTATGCGGTGGAGCCGCAGACACGGCAAAACAGGCGTATGGATATCCAGGTATTCTATGGGCAGGAGGAATTTGTCATAGAGCTAAAGCTTTGGAGGGGAGAGGCTTATGAGCAAAAGGGCTGCTGCCAGCTTGTGGATTATCTGCGGGCAAAAGGGCTGCGCCAGGGATATTTAGTCAGCTTTTGCAGAAGGAAAAAACCACAAAAGCCCCGCTGGATATCTTATGAGGGGTATAAAATTTATGAGGTGATCGTGGAATGTTGAGGGAGGAAAAGCCAGATGTTTACACATGAGATGGTAAAATCATTTAATCAGCTTGAAATGGATGTGTATAATTATATTGTGCGCAATGAGGACAAGGTTATTTATATGAAGGTACGCGAGCTGGCGGACGCGGTGCATGTATCGACAACGACCGTCCTTCGGTTTTGCAAAAAGGCGGGCTGCGAGGGATACTCGGAGTTTCGGCTAAAGCTCAAGCAGCAGCTTAAGGACGACGGCAGGACGAAGCTGGATATGGATATTACGGCGATG
The DNA here is from genome assembly GCA_947090545.1 of uncultured Eubacterium sp. GTDB lineage: Bacteria > Bacillota > Clostridia > Lachnospirales > Lachnospiraceae > Eubacterium_J. Next base: position 2,016 of record CAMUPC010000010.1, read on the forward strand.
GGTGATTTTTTCCAGCGTGTCCAGACAAAGGCATTTCAGGAAAACTTAAAAGAAGCGATGGATTATCTGATCAAATCCGCTTCTGTGATCTTTGTCGGCGTCGGCAATTCTTCGATTATGGGCAAGTACGGCGCGCGGTATTTTAATAATGTAGGATTGCTGTCATTTGCGATTGACGACCCGTTTACGCCGGTATTCCGGGGAAAAAATGAAAAAACGGCAGTGATTGCCCTGTCGGTGTCCGGCATCACAAAGGAGACGATTCAACTGGCAGAACGGCTAAAGCGCAGGGGATGCTGCCTGATTTCGGTAACGAACCGGGCGGATTGTACGCTGGCAAAGATGAGCGACTGCAATATCAACTACTATATTCCGTGCTATAACATAGAAAACTATGACCTCACGTCGCAGATGGCGGTTGTTTTTATTATTGAATATCTTGGCAGGCAGTTAAAAGGCGTCCACAATTCCGCGGAAGATTTGATCGGATGTGAATAAGCATTTCGTAACAAATAAAACAAGATCATGTAAATATGTGCATATTTTATAATATATGGCAAAAAAACAGTGCATTTTTCACAATAAAAAAGAATGCCCTGTTTTTTATTTGTAACAAAATCTAATCGTTTGTAACAGATTCCTTTCCAGGGACAAAGGGCTGACAAACTGCTTTGACACTGCTATAATCATCTCAACAAATAAATTTTCGAGGAGGAAAAAATTATGGTAATTCGTTTATTTTGTGCAGCAGGGATGTCAACAAGCGTGCTCGTGAAGAAAATGCAGGAAGCAGCAAAGGAAAAGGGAAAAGACGCAGATATCGCGGCATTTCCGATCTCTGAGATGGAGAGGCTGACGGACGGCATCGACGTAGCGCTGTTAGGGCCGCAGGTAGGCTTTGAGCTTGGCAGGGCAAAACAGATCTGTGACCCTAAGGGGATTCCAGTAGACGTGATCCCGATGCAGGACTATGGGATGTGCAATGGGATGAACGTGTTAAAATTTGCATATAAGCTTGCAAAAAACAAGTAAGAGGAAAGGCGGAGCAAGGCAGTGAATCAATATCTGAGTGAGAAAGTAATTCCTAAAATTATTAAGTTTATTAATACCAAGGGAGTACAGTCTATTAAAAATGGTATGGTTTATTCCATGCCGCTTCTGATTATCGGTTCGATCTTTTTGATCCTGTCCAACTTTCCGGTGCAGGCGGTTGTAGATTTTTTTGAAGAAACCGGCGTCAAGGATATTATGGATCAGGCATATGGCGCGACGTTTAATATCAGTGCGATGATTGCGGTAATCGGTATCAGCTATACGTACATCAAGCTGGAAGGACAGGAGCCTTTGAGCGGCGCGATGATCGCGTTAGCGACGTTTCTGCTGTTAATGCCTTCGCATATTACGACAGAAGGCGGAGAAGTCGTTGGCGGGATTATTGATAAAAACTGGACCGCAGGCAAAGGCATGATCGGTGCGATTGTGATTGGCTTAATCGTACCTGTGGTTTATTCCTGGTTTTTGAAAAACAATATCAGAATCAAGATGCCGGCGGGCGTGCCTGAGGGTGTTGCAAACTCCTTCTCCGCATTGATTCCGGCAGCGGCGATTATTACAGGCGCCGCAGTGATTCATGGAATCTGCTCGCTGGGATTCCATACGACGATGATGGAGACAATTTACAAGGTGATCCAGACGCCGTTGCAGGGTATGACAGATTCCCTGGGCGGAGCGCTGCTGATGTGCTTTGCGGGGCCGTTTTTGTGGATGTTCGGCGTACACGGCTCGACGGTTGTCGGCGGCATTATGTCCGGCCTTTTGATCTCAAACAGCTTGGAAAATCAGGCGATCTTAGACAGCGGCTTGGAGCTGACGCTTGAAAACGGCGGACATATTGTAACCGGGCAGTTTTATGATCAGTTTATTAACGTAACAGGCGCCGGCATTACGATCGGGCTTGCTATTTTCCTTTGCTTTTTTGCAAAGTCCAAACAGCTTAAAACATTAGGTAAAGTAGAGATCGTTCCTGCGATTTTCGGGATCAATGAGCCGATTTTGTTTGGTATCCCGATCGTTATGAACCCGATGATGGCGATTCCATTTATCGCAATGCCGCTGATCTCCTGTGTGATCCAGTATTTTGCACTGTATACGGGGATTTGCCCGCTGTATGCGGCAACGCAGGTGCCTTGGACGTGTCCGCCGATTATCTCAGGATTTTTAGTCGGAGGATGGAGAAGCGCCTTGCTCCAGGTGGTAATCTTTATTATTTCGTTCTTTGTCTATCTGCCGTTTATCAGAAAGATCGACAAGATCGACTTAGAACAGGAGCAGAAGTCTGCTGTGGATGATGACGATGAAGATTGGTAAAAACAACATACATAAAAAAGCAGAAAGGAAGAATGAAAATGGGTGAAGTCAGCGAACAATTTGAAATGCTGTGCTTTCAGGTGATTACCTTTGTAGGTACGGCAAGGACGCATTTTATCAATGCGATCCAAAGTGCGAAGGCAGGTAATTTTGAAGAAGCAGAAAAACTGTTAAAGGAAGGCGACAGTGCGTTTTCCCAGGGACATAACGGGCACGCAGACCTTCTGACAATGGACGCCAACGGGGAATTAAGCGGCGGGCTGATGCTTTTGATGCACGCGGAGGATCAGTTGATGAGTGCGGAAAATTTCCGTATCCTTGCAGGCGAGTTTATTGACTTGTATAAAAAGATCGGAAAGGAATAAGGTATGGGATTTCAGAAAGGATTTCTCTGGGGCGGCGCCGTAGCTGCGCACCAGCTTGAGGGCGGGTATGACAAAGGCGGCAAAGGGCTTAGCATTATGGACGTTGTGACCGCAGGGGATGTAAATACAAAACGCAGGGTGACTGACGGCATTCTGGAAGGAGAATATTATCCGAACCACGAGGCGATTGATTTTTACAGCCATTATAAAGAAGATATCCAGTTGTTTGCGGAGATGGGATTTAAGTGTTTCCGCACGAGTATCGCATGGACGCGCATCTTCCCGAATGGAGATGAGGATCAGCCGAATGAAGAAGGTCTTAAGTTTTATGACGATATGTTTGACGAGTGCTTAAAATACGGCATCGAGCCTGTGATTACGCTAAGCCACTTTGAGATGCCGCTGCATCTTGTCAAACAATACGGCGGCTGGCGCGACCGTAAGCTGATCGACTTTTTTGTACGGTTCGCGGAGACGTGCTTTACCCGCTACAAGGACAAAGTAAAATACTGGATGACGTTTAACGAGATCAATAACCAGGCGGATATTGGCGATGGGTTTATGCTGTTTGCAAATTCCGGTATCCAGTGCGCTCAGGGCGAGGATGTGCAGAAGCTGATGTACCAGGCTTCCCATTATGAGCTGGTGGCAAGCGCCAAGGCAGTCGCAAGAGGGCATGAGATCAATCCTGATTTTATGATTGGCTGTATGATCGCGATGTGCCCGATCTATCCTGCAACCTGTAAGCCAGAAGATGTGCTGATGGCGCAAAAGGCGATGCAGAAGCGCTATTATTATGCGGATGTGCATGTAAAAGGCGAATATCCGGCGCATATTTTGAAATATTGGGAAAGAAACCAAATTGAAATCGACCGGACAGACGAAGATCTTGCAGCGTTAAAAGCCGGCTGCGTGGATTATATCGGATTCAGCTATTATATGTCGTTCTGCACAAATTACAAAGAGGACAATACTGCGTTTGACTACAGGGCAGAAAAAGACTACAGCAAAAATCCATACGTACAGGCAAGCGACTGGGGCTGGCAGATCGATCCGGTCGGGCTGCGCTATTCGCTCAACTGGTTTACCGAACGTTATGCAGTGCCGTTATTTATCGTAGAAAACGGCTTCGGCGCTTATGACAAGCTGGAAGAGGACGGCAGCATTCACGATCCTTACCGTGTGGAATATTTGCAGAAACATATCCTTGAGATGAAAAAGGCAGTCGAAGAGGACGGCGTCAACTTAATAGGATATACGCCTTGGGGCTGCATCGACTTAGTCAGTGCAGGAACCGGAGAGATGGACAAACGGTACGGCTTTATCTATGTCGACAAACACAATGACCAAACCGGAGATTTGTCCCGCAGGAAAAAGGATTCGTTTTACTGGTACAAAGATATGATCGCCCTGAACGGGGAACTGTCAAATCTGTAGAGACAGAGGCGACGGTGCAGATACAAAGCAGAGAGGAGACGGAAGTCTGTGAAGATCAAAGGAGTCAATCTCGGAAACTGGCTCGTTTTGGAAAAGTGGATGAGCCAGGAATTGTTTGACGGGCTGGAAGCAGAGGATGAAAGTGCGTTTTATGAGGACTTAAGCAAAGAGGAGGCAAAACTTAGGCTCCATATGCACCGCAGCTATTACATCCAGGAACGGGATTTCCAGCACATTGCCTCCATGGGCTTAAACCTGGTACGGATTCCGGTGCCGCATTTTATCTTTGGAGATTATGAGCCAGGCATCGGCTGTATCGAATATCTGGACCAGGCGTTTGAGTGGGCAAAAAACTATGGGCTGAAAGTACTGATCGACCTGCATACAGCGCCGGACAGCCAGAACGGTTTTGACAACGGCGGCTTGTCAGGCGTAGTCAAGTGGCATTTAAAGCAGGAAAATATCGACTTTACGCTGTCAGTGATCGACCGTTTGGCAAAGCGTTATGCGAACCACAGCGCGCTGTACGGCATCGAGCTGTTAAACGAGCCGATCTCAGAAGAAATGCTAAAGATCTTAGGGCCGCGTTATCAGCCAAGGCACCCACAGCAGGCGCAGGGCTCTGAGGCAGTACCGACCGATTTATTAAAGGAATTTTATAAAAAAGGGTACGAAACTGTAAGAAATTACTGCTCACCGGAGACGATGGTCGTCCTTCATGACCAGTTCATGCTGGAGGAGTGGGAAGATTTTATGCCGCCGAGCGAGTATCCTGGCGTTGTGATCGATACGCATATGTATCTTGGGACGGAAGAAGCAAAGCTGGCAGACCGCAGCCTTGCAGCTTATGAAGGTATGATTCAGAAGGTGTTTAAGGAGCGATTGGAGCGTGCGAAACAATTCCATCCGGTGATCGTAGGTGAATGGTGCATTGCGAATAAGAGCGATGGCATTAAGGAGCTGCCGCAGGAGGAGAAAGCGAAGGCTTACCGGACGATTGGCGAGTGGGAGATGGATGCTTGGAGCGTGTGTGACGGATGGATTTTCTGGAGCTATAAGCTGCATACGGCTGGACGCAATGACTGGGATTTCCAGCGTGCGGTAGACAGCGGGTGGCTGAGGCTGTAGGGAGTGTGTTTGGATATTTAGGAGTCGGGGAGCAGAGAGTGAATAAGACAGCTTGACAGAGGAGGGCTGCTGGGAAGTGATTGCGGGGTGCGCGCTTCCTGGTGGCCTTTTTTTGGGGGTTTTGAGGGGGGACGCTGGAGGAAGGGGAGAGGGGATGGCTTCCTGTTCCGATTCCAAAATGTAAGGAGCCCTAAGCATTCTGCGGGGCGCTGTGGCACCGTCCGGGCGCGGCACCTAGTTCGCCCTGGCTGACGCCAGCAGCTAAAGGTGCCGCTTGGCTTCGCCCCTGCTGTATCGAGCAGAATGCTAAGGCCTCCTAACATTTTTCCAAAGTCACAGGAAGCCATCCCCTCTCCCCTTCCTCCGGCTGGTTTTTCAAAGCGCTAAGTAAGATGCCAAGTGGAATGTACTGCGATATGCTGTAGATGATTCAGAGTTCGTAGAAAGAATCGATAGATTAAGATTGCGGCAGGATGGATGCAAATAGAACAAGGATCTGCCCATCCCCTCTCCCAGCGTCCTTTATGAAAAAATGCAATATTTCGATGATCAGGCTAACTGCATAACCTTGAGTTCTATTTCTTTAAGTTCCTCAAGTGATAATAAAGGAATACACTCCCCAATTTCTTCAAGCGTCATTTTCCCCTTTTTAATCAATCTTTCCGCGGTTTCTCTCGCACTTTTTAATTCGGCTTCCTGTGCCGCTTCCTTTCTCATATTTTCCATTATTTTACACATAGCCGCCACTCCTTTTTCGTCCTGCTTAAAATACCTTGCTGCTTTAGCGAGCGATTCATAGTTCATATCATCAGGATTCGTGCATGAAAAATCGTGCATTAGCTTGCCAATTTCATCATTGCCCCTGTATTTTCCATTCACATATATGATATGCGAACCGTCGCCAAATAGCTCCTTTCCCTCGTTGGTTTCCACATACCGCTGTATATGATATACAGCTTGGTTTTTTCCCAGGACATCATTTTCTGTAATAAAAATAACATAGCTGTCGGGAATATTTTCAGTATCATCACCAGGCTTTCATATATGTGCATCTAACAAACTGCTGTTATGCCTCGCCCTTTTTGCGCCTGCTCCTGCATCTGACCTCTGAATTTCGACATCAAATTCTTTCTTGGCGCTGTCAACCGCATGGACATCTAAAATAGCAGAACGCCCTTGCAGATTCTTAAACAGCTCTTGAGTACGAACCGACTTTATAATAATATCATCCCGCCCTAAAATAATCCGAAGTATCAGCTCCACGCCCTCATAATTATCTGCAAGGCAGACAGTCATAAAATCATCATCGATATAACGGAGAGATTTCAGACGCTCTAAATCCTGTTGATGAGTATGCGCTGTTGTATTCAAAAGACCACCTTCTTTCGCTCTCTTCATTATACATCAGACAATACCTTTTGGAAATGGAATTTTCTAAATTGATGAAGGAATAACTTCTAAAAAAGAAAGAATCTGCCAGAACCCACTTTATGCATTAAGCAAGGTATATACGCGCTAATTATTGCAGAACATGCGAAAACCAGCCGGGAGAGGGGATGGGCACGTCCTGGCGGCGGCCTTGGAAGAAGGTTTAGAAGCCCTTAGCATCCTGCCCGACCAAAGCAGGGGCGAAGCCAAGCGGCACCTTTAGCTGCTGGCTGAAAGCCAGGGCGAACTAGGTGCCGCGCCCGGACGGTGCCACAGCGTAGCGGCAGGAAGCTTAGGGCTTCTTAACCTACTGGAACGGACGCCGCCAGGACGTGCCCATTCCCTCTCCCAGCGTCCTTCCCAGAAAAACCACCCCTCTAAACCTCTCACAATCCAGCCGTCAAGCACTTCCCATCCTTAATCACCAACTGCACATCCAGCGAATCATCCAGCAGCACAAGATCCGCCTTCTTTCCAGCCTCAATCGACCCCCTCTCATCAAACACACCCAGCCGTTTTGCAGGATTCACCGTAGCGCAGGCAATCACTGTCTCCAGCGGCAGCTCCATCTGCGTAACAGCCGTTTTCAGGCACTCCATCAAATTAGAAGCCGAGCCTGCAATCGCCCCATTCGAGGCGAGGGCAGCACGTTTATTTTTAACACAAACATCCAGCCCGCCCAGCGTATAGTTTCCATCCGGCATTCCCGCAGCGCGCATACTGTCACTGATCAGCACAATGCGTTCAGCCCCTAGCATCCGAAACGTAGCGCGTACAACAGACGGATGGATATGGACGCCGTCGCAGATTAACTCCGCGTATACGTGCGGGCTGTCGCAGACAGCGCCGATAACGCCCGGCTCCCTGTGGGTAAACGCAGGCATGGCGTTGTATAAGTGTACGGCATGGTCGGCACCCGCATGGAACGCTGCCATAGCCGTAGGATAATCCGCGTTTGTGTGCGCTAAGGAAACGTGCACGTCATCCTTTAACTGTGCAATAAACGGAATAAAATCAGGATTGTCCTCCGGCGCAATACCGATAAATTTTACCAGCCCCTGCGAAGCCTCGATAAATTCCCGCGCCGTTTCCACGCTGCATGGTACCATATGCTTTGGGTCCTGCGCGCCTTTTTTGACACTGCTGATAAACGGGCCTTCCATATTGATGCCAAGCAGGTCAGCGCCATTGCCGCCGCGCTTTTTATATTCGGCCGCGGTGCGCAGGATGCGCATCAGCTCCTGGTTTGGCAGCGTCATGGTGGCAGGACACATTCCGGTAATGCCGGCGTTTGCCTCGTATTGTGCGATTCGTTCCAAAGACTTTAGCGTGCCGTCGCACACATCCTCTCCTGCGCAGCCGTGAAAGTGCAGGTCAATAAGTCCCGGGATGGCACAGCATCCTTTGGCGTCTATGACGGCTTGCTCGTTGGTATACCGGGAGAACACACCGTCCTGGATATGGATTTCGCCTTTTTGAAATACCTGTCTTTCGGTGTAGATCCATACATTTTTAATAATCATAAGCTTCCTCCTTAGTTTCATGCTTTGCGCGGCTGTTAGACAGAGCCTCCAGCGTGTTGTGGTGCAGGCTGTCCTTGGTTCGTTTGTCCAGTTCGCTGTAGCATGAATAAATAATATCCAGGATAATTAAAATCGGAAATTGGGGAGAGATCACATGTCCCTGGTTTAAATGTGCAAGCGAAGGCACCTGTACGACTTCCGTGCAGTATTCAAAGAGCTTATCCTCGCTGCGTGCGGTAATCAGTACGGTCTTTGCCCCGCGCCTGTGGGATTCCCGCAGCAGGTAGAGCACATCTTCCGTCTCGCTGCTGATGCTGATGCCGAACACAAGGCTTTTCTTGCCCTGAAAGACAGCCCTCATACGGATTAAATCGTTGTCCCGCAGAGAATCGATGTTGACGCCGACACGCATAAACCGCATTTCCATCTCAGCGGCAGCATGGCCGGAGCTGCCCCGCCCGCACGCAAGCACCCGTTCTGCCGTGCTTAAATAGTGCGCGATGCGGGAGATCTGCTCTTCATCGACAAGCTGGTAGGTCTTATTCAGCAGCTCCTGGTAAGTATTTAAAATCATTCTCGTATTTCCGGTCATGGAATCGCTCTCTGCCATAAAGGTCATTTCGTACTGGTACATAAATTCCCGGTAGCCCCGATACCCGCATTTTTGGGCAAACCTGGACAGGGAGGCTTCAGACACATAGAGCCTGTCAGCAACAGCCTTTGAGGAAAAGTCCACCTTTGCCTGGTTATGAATAAAAAAATCTGCAATGCTTTTTTCCACAGCCGTAAGCTTGTCATAATTGCGTTCTATCACAGGCACGACTGATTTAATATAATATTCCATATGATCGACCTCTTTCAGCAGCCAGTACAGCTTGTTTATCAATTCGGATGACATGCTTTAAAATGATAAAATGCGCCGAGCATTCCAGCGTGGTTTTTATGCTTCGCGAATCGGATGTGCAGGGCGGACGACATGTGTTCTATCAGATAGGATCTGGCTGCTTTTTCGATCCTGGCTGACAGATAATCAGCCTGTGCCATAATGCCGCCGCCAAGCACGATCATTTTCGGGTTCAGCACGTAGCACAGGTTGGCGATGCCAAGCCCCAGGGCGTCTGTCATTTCATCAATGGCATGGATACAGGCAGTGTCCCCGCGGGATGCTTCTTCAAAGATGCGCAGCCCGTTCCACTCGCCTGCCGGTTCATGCTTTCTTTCGGCTACGCGCCTGCACAGGCTGCTGGCAGAGCCAAGCGTCTGGAAGTCGCTGCCCCGCATATGCAGATAGCCGACCTCGCAGGCGCTGTAGGAAACGCCGTGGTAGACCTGCCCGCCCGTTACAAGGCATCCGCCGATGCCTGTCCCGATGGTCAGCATCAGCATCGGGTCACAGCCGCAGCCTGCACCGGACAGGTATTCCGCAAGCCCGGCGCAGTTGACATCGTTTTCCACCTCACAGGGGATCTGGAACTGCTTTTCCAGAGGCTCTTTTAAGCAGATCCCTGTGTATCTTGGAATCAAAGGCGCCGCGTACAGGATCGTTCCTTTTTTTGTATCCACCATCCCGGCAGTCGAGATGCAGATGCCGGATATCGTGTGTTCCATACAGAACTGTCCGACGATTTTGATTGCCTTTACTAAAATGGATGGCCCGCCCTTATGTGCCTCTGTCGGCATCTCTTCATGGACCAGGATTTCTCCGTCCTCGCCAATGACGCCATACTTGATGGCAGTTCCTCCAATATCAATACTAACATATTTTTTCATGTTTATACCTGCTATCTAGTTTTTTTTCAAAAATTGGCTGTGTGGTATTTGATTTTAAAGATTGCTTTTTTAATCGTCTCCGGTTCTGTGACCTGCAAAGCCGTCTGGTGGCAGTCGTTCGGGTAACAGATTAAAAAGTCGCCTTTCTGTAAAATCGCGGAGCTGGTGCTGATGCCTTCTAACGGCAGGAAATCGTCCTGCTCCTGATATTCGCCTTGTTTCATATTTTGGATAAAATTGACGTTGATCATTTCTGTGCCGCAAAGCATCAGGTGCAGGTCAAGATACTGCCGGTGCGCTTCCCAGACACGGTTTTGCGGCATCGTCGTTGTATACTGCACAATATTGACAAACAGGCGCTTTCCGTCGATCTCGTAGGTGCCGTCTTTTAGTGCCGACAGGTCGTGGCTTGCCGCGAAGGAAAAGCATTCCAGGATCTCCCGTGATAAAAATGTATATTCGTTTAAGTTTTGTATATTTCCAAAGATCATAAAAATCTCCTTTCTGTTTGCGTAAGCACGGGCTTAGTGATAAATCGTCGTATTTGGCGCCGGCTTGGAGTGGTCTCCGGTGATATTTCTGGAGAGGATGCTTGCCGGGATGCCGACCACGAGTGATACGGCAATCGAAATAATGGAATACGACCAGATCGAAACAGCGCCTGGCGGGGCGACATATTTGATCCCGATCATGACTACAGATGCCGCGGCAAAGGCAAGCGCCGCGCCGAAGGCGTTTGCTGTTTTGGTAAACGCGCCCAGGATAAAGGTGCCGATTAAGATGCCAAGCACCAGCCCCATAAATCCGTTAAACCATTCATAGGCAGATTTGACGCCGCCATTTGCCAGCACGATCGAAACGGCGATCGCGAAGATGCCGACCACGAGCGATACATACTGTCCGATTTTTGTCTGTTTTTCCATGCTCAGCTCTTTTTTGCTGACGCGCGCCTGGATATCCAGCGTCCAGCTTGCCGCCACAGAGTTAAGCCCGGTCGACAGTGTAGACTGCGATGCTGCGTAGATGGCGGCTAACAGCAGCCCGGTGACGCCCACAGGCAGCTCAAAGGCGATATAAGAAGCAAAGATCTGGTCCTGCGCGGCGGCAGGCGGCAGCGCGTTCTGCTGGTAAAAAACATACAGCCCCGTGCCGATCAGATAAAAGACCGTAGCGATAAAAATAGACAGGGCGCCGTTGGTAAGCATCATTTTGTTAAGCTGCTTCGTATCGGTCGTTGTCGTAAAGCGCTGTACAATATCCTGGCTGGATACATAAGAGCCCATCGTATTAAAACCGGCGCCGACAATCATCAAAAATACGCTGTCTTTTAACAGGTTCGGGCTGAAAATCGGCTCGCCGGGTGCAAGGAATTTGCCTTCGTTGTAAAATGCGCCAAGCAGCGCCCCAAAGCCGCCCTGCGTATGTGCCAGCAAAAACAGCAGCGCGATCGTAACGCCGATTAACAGGACGGAGCCCTGAATAAAATCAGTCCATAATACGGATTTTAACCCGCCGGTATAAGAATAGATAATTGCGATGATCCCCATAATGACAATCAAAAGATTTACATTGATTCCAGTCAGGTTTGCCAGTACCATGCATGGCAGGTACATAATAATGGACATACGGCCGATCTGGTAGATAATAAACATGATGGCGCCTAATACGCGAAGCCCGCGGCTTTCAAAGCGCAGCTCCAGATAGTGGTAGGCAGTGTCGATGCCAAGCTTGCTGTAGATCGGCAGGAAAAAGCGGATCGTAAACGGGATCGCAAGGAGCATTCCAAGCTGTGCAAACCACATAATCCATGTCCCTGCGTAAGAATTGCCGGCAAGGGATAAAAAGGAGATCGGGCTTAACAAGGTTGCAAAGATCGATACGGAGGTGACCCACCAGGGGATCGATCCGTCCCCTTTAAAATATTCCTTGCCTTTCATTTCTTTTTTTGCAAAATGAAGCCCTGCAAACAGTACTGCGGCAAGATAGACGATTAAAATAATAAGATCAATAGTTGTAAAACCCTGCATACGTTATCCTCCTCATTTGCAAATAACGAATCTTGTACTGCGGTAGACAGGGCGTGCCTGAAAAGGTTGAAAGGGAAATATTTCCTGGGGAGAACGCGGGTTCAGGCACGTTCCTGGCTATGGCAGCTTCCTGCTTAACGCAGATAAGTTTCTTTTGCTGAACGAATCATAAAAGCAGCTTCTTCTGCGATGAGCATGTCGTCTTCCGTAAGCGCCGGGAGCGGCTTTCTGACGCCTCCTAAGTCCAGGCCCTCGTTTATGTTAAGGATTGCTTTGATTACGCCGTACATATTTCCATGCGCAGAGCACATTTTGTAAATAATCTCGTTGACAGAATACTGGATCGCGCGCGCTTTTTCCAGCTCTCCCGTCTTTACGTATTCGTCCATTTTTAAAAACAGCTCCGGCATCGCGCCGTAAGTACCGCCGATGGCACCCTCGGCTCCGATCACCCTGCCGCTGATAAACTGCTCATCCGGCCCGTTAAAGATGATGTACGAATCGCCTGCTGCCTGCCGGAACATCTGGATATCCTGCACCGGCATCGAAGAGTTTTTCACGCCGATGACCCGCGGGTTTTCACGCATCCGTTCAAACAGGCTCATCGTCAGGGAAACGCCCGCAAGCTGCGGGATATTGTAAATAACAAAATCCGTATCCGGCGCTGCGGCGCTGATATCGTTCCAGTACTGTGCAATCGCGTATTCCGGCAGATGGAAATAGATCGGCGGGATTGCGGCAATTGCGTCAACGTGCAGACTCTGCGCGTGCCTTGCCAATTCCATGCTGTCTTTGGTATTGTTGCAGGCAACGTGTGCAATGACCGTCAGCCTGCCCTTTGCCTGTGCCATCACTTGTTCCAAAACCAGCTTCTTATCCTCGACGCTCTGGTAGATGCATTCCCCAGAGGAACCATTGACGTATACCCCTTTTACGCCTTTTTCAACATAGTAGTCTGTCAGCGCCCGAACCCCCTCGGCGCTGATGTTGCCGTCACTGTCGTAACATGCGTAAAACGCAGGAATAATGCCTTTGTACTTTTCCAGATCTCTCATAGTATTCTTCTCCTTTTTCTTTCCTATACTAGCAGCCTATGCTTCCAATACCTGTGCGAACGAGCGGGTAATAAGCTGCGGCCTTGTAATAATCGATCCGACAACGACACAGAACGCCCCCAGTTCAATGACCCTTTTTGCTTTGGAAGGCGTGTCGATATTTCCTTCGGCGATGACTGGATGCGAGCAGCCCTGAATGATCTGTTTCAGGATCGAAAAATCGTCGGCTTCGATTTTCATGCCCTCACTCTGCGGCGTATAGCCGACCATCGTCGTCCCGATAAAATCAAACCCAAGCGCATCCGCGTACAGCGCTTCTTCTACGGTCGAACAGTCCGCCATCCATAGCTGCCCCGGATATGCTTCCTTTAGGCTGTAAAAAAAGTCCTTAAGCTCCAACTGGTTTGGGCGCAGCCTTCCTGTCGCGTCCAAAGCGATAATCTCAGGATGTACTTCCATCAGCTCCTTGACCTCCTGGATGGTCGGCGTAATATAGACGCTGCTGTCTGGATAATCGCGCTTTACGATCCCGATAATCGGAAGGCTTACCTGGGACTGGATTTCCAGAATATCTTCTTTGGTGTTGGCGCGTATTCCGTACGCTCCGCCTTCTTTTGCGGCGCGCGCCATCCTGCCCATGATGAAAGAGGAATGCAGCGGCTCGTTTGGCAGCGCCTGGCAGGATACGACCAGCTTTCCCTTAAGCTGCATTACTTTTTCGTTTGTTTGCTTGTTCATTTTGTAATCACCTCCTTGGCTGTGGTTAACAGTATACCCGTAACAACGGGAATTTCAAGCGGTTTGGAAGCTTCTGAAAGTACTTGTCACGATTTTTATTCTGTTGCAGCATTTGCTGAAATTTCTTGCAGTGTTTTAGTGAAAGTATACAAAGCTTTTGGTTCTTCTTTCGGAAAAATTTGTAGATACTTGTGTTAGGCGCCTGAATGCAGTATAATTTCAGCAGGCAGTTTTATTTGTGTGATTGAAGGAGAAAAAAACATGTATCATTGTCAAATAAAGATCTATTTTGCGGGTATTGCGTGCCGTGCCTTTGCACTGATGGAGCAGGCGGCGCCGCTGGAGCATTTTACACATACATTTACACAAAGCGACGCGCCGGATGCGGCGCTTGCTGCACATGCCGACGTGATTTTTGCAGGCCTTGCCGGGCTGGACGCGGGGGAAGCGCTGCAAACGCTGCTTGCCGCAAAGCGTGCGGATGCCGAGCTTATCGTGCTAGCAGAAAGCAGCCAGGAAGAAGAGGTTGGCGCAAGCCTTGCGAAGCTTATGGACGTATGGACGTATCCGATGTCTGATAAGATGCTCCGGTTTCGTTTTTTGAAATGGCAGCAGGCGTACAAGCTGAGCCGGGACTTCTGGCAGACGAGCCAGTACTTGGACGCTACGATCGACCATGTGCCGAACCTTGTCTGGTTTAAGGATAAGAGCGGGATTCATGAAAAGGTCAATGAAAGCTTTTGCAGGACGGTCAACAAGACAAAACAGCAGGTGCAGGGAAGGAGCCATGCCTATATCTGGGATGTGGAGGAGGACGACCCGGTCTGCGCGGCATCGGAACAGGAAGTAATGAGCAGCAGGCAGACACGCGTGGCAGAGGAGCATATCAAGACAGGGGAAGGCATGAGGACGCTGATGACCTACAAATCCCCGCTGTATGACCTGGACGGCAGTGTGATGGGGACGGTGGGCGTTGCGATCGATGTGACGAAGGAACGTATTTATGAACAGGAGATCGAGCGCAAAAACCGGACGCTGGAAAAGATCTTTACGACGCTTGACTGCGGCGTGATGCGCCATTCCCTGGACGGGTCGCAGATTTTAAGCATTAACCGCGCGGCTCTTAGTATCCTGGGCTATGAGTCCCAGGAAGCGCTGATGGAGGACGGCTTTTTGATGTGCGCGGCGACGATTCTGGAAGAGGACAAGAACAGGCTCTGCCAGAGTATGCAGCGGCTGAAAAAGGAAGGGGATTCCATCAGCCTGAATTACCGTGTACGGCATAAAAACGGGGATATCCTGCATATAATGTGTAATATTAAGCTGCTGATGGAAAACGGCAGGATGTTTTACCAGCGCTTCCTTTTGGACTGTACGGCGCAAAAGCAGCAGGAAAAGAAAAAGGAACGGCGGCAGATGGAGCTGGCGCAGGCTTTGACTGTGGATTACAGTATTGTCTGCTTTTTCAATCTGAATACGGGCAAGGGCATTCCCATCCGGGGCAGCGATCATGACGGCGGTGCGTTTACGCCGAATGACAACGGCAATATTTATTTTCATGAAAGCATGGAACGCTACATACAGACAGTTGTGCATGAGGAAGATAGAGAAAAGCTGCGGCAGTTTGCAAGCGCGCCTTATCTGGTGCAGGAGCTTGCAAAAGCAAGGATGCAGCATGTGAATTACCGCGCGGTAATTGACGGAGAGGTCTTGTATTACCAGCTTAAGGCGGTACGTACGGGGAAATGGGAGAAGCAGCACGGCATGGTGCTCGGCTTTCGCAGCGTGGACGAGGAGATCCGCAGGGAAATGGAGCAGAAAAGCCTGCTGGAAAACGCGCTTTTGCAGGCAAACCGGGCGAGCAAGGCAAAGAGCGTCTTTTTATCGAATATGTCGCATGATATCCGCACGCCGATGAACGCGATCGTCGGATTTACGGCGCTTGCCATGACGCATATCGGGCAGCGCGACCAGGTAGAGGAATACTTAAAAAAGATTATGACGTCCGGCAACCATCTGCTGAGCTTAATCAACGATGTGCTGGATATGAGCCGGATTGAGAGCGGCAAGATGCATCTGGATGAAAAGCCGTGCTGCCTGCCGGATATCCTGCATGGGCTGCGCAATATTCTACAGGCGGATATCCACGCCAAGCGGCTCGACCTGTATATGGACGCGGTCGATATTACGGACGAGGAGATCTGCTGCGACAAGCTGCGGCTAAACCAGGTGCTGCTGAACCTGTTAAGCAACGCGGTCAAATATACGGCTGCGGGCGGCATGATCAGTATGCGGATTACGCAAAAGGCAGGGGCGCCGTTTGGATACGCCAAATACGAGTTTACGATCCGGGATACGGGCATTGGAATGAGCAAGGAGTTTGTCTCGCATATTTTCGAGCCGTTTGAGCGGGAAAAAAGCAGTACGATCAGCGGTATCCAGGGAACCGGGCTTGGGATGGCGATTACGAAAAATATCGTAGACCTGATGAACGGCACGATTACGGTAGAGAGCGAACAGGGCAAAGGGACGGAGGTGTCCGTTGGCTTTACGTTCCGCCTGCACAGCGGGGCGAAGGAACCGCAGGATATCCCGGACCTTCATAACTGTCGGGCGCTTGTGGTTGACGACGATTTTAATACGTGCGACAGTGTGACGTATATGCTTGGGCAGATTGGAATGCGGGCGGAATGGACGCTGTCAGGAAAAGAAGCGCTGCTGCGCACGCACCAGGCAGTGACACGGGGAGATATTTATACCGTATATGTGATTGACTGGATGCTGCCGGATATGAACGGCATTGAGGTGGCGCGCAGAATCCGCAAGGAGATGGGGGACGAAGTGCCGATTATCCTGCTGACGGCATACGACTGGATGGACATTGAGGATGAGGCGAAGGAAGCCGGGATTTCGGCATTTTGCAGCAAGCCGCTGTTTTTATCGGAGCTTCGGGGGACGCTTCATGATATCGTAAACCAGGAAAGCGCAGAGGAAGCAGGCGAAGAAGAGACGAAAAAGGCACATACCGGGCGTATCCTGCTTGCCGAGGATAATGAGATCAACCAGGAGATTGCCGCGGCGATCCTGGGAGACGCCGGGTTTACGACAGAGATTGCCGGAAACGGGCAGATGGCAGTGGAGATGCTCAAAAATTCCGCGCCGGGGTACTACCGCCTGATCCTGATGGATGTGCAGATGCCGGTGATGGACGGCTATACGGCGACCAAGCAGATCCGCGCGCTTGCCGATCCGGGACTTTCTTCGATCCCGATCCTTGCTATGACGGCGAACGCATTTGAAGAAGACAGGCAGGAAGCGCTAAAGTGTGGCATGAACGGGCATCTGGCAAAGCCGATCGATGTGGAAATGCTGTTTGCAGCATTAGACAGAATCTTGTCGTAAAGTAAGGATAGGATATATGATAAAACTGAAATTAAAGAAAAAAAGAAACAGCAGCGCAGTGTTTATGGCAATGATCCTGCTTGTATTTTGTATGATGGGAGGCGTTGTGTACTCGGTGGAGCGAAGGATCTCCTCGGAGATGTCGGAGTCCGCCATTGAAAACCTGAGTGAAAGCCTGGGATTGATCAAAGGCACGATACAGGCGATTCTGCAAAAAGAGGCAGAATTTCAGCGGATGCTTGCGGAGGAAATTGCCCTGATGGATGACCCGCAGGAGTTTATCCGCTCAGACCATATGAATAAAACAATGGTAAAGATGTCCGTTGTCCCGTCCGGCTGGACGTCCGGGATATCCAGTACAGGAAAAGCGTTCAGCGAAAAGGAGCTGGATTTTTCAGCGGGCTATACGGTTGACGGGCTGCCGTTTTCCCAGACGTACGTCAACGATATGGGCACCTGGGCATATACGATGAAGTGCCCGATGAAAAAAGACGGCAGGAAAATCGCGGATTTTTATGTGGAATACATTTACGACACGTTTGACGATGTGCTGCCGGAACGCTTTTATAACAGCAGCGCGACGCTCTACATTATGGACGCCAAAACGGAGCGCTTTGTGCTAAAGCCAAAGGGGATCGGCGACAGAGAAGCGGGCAATCTGGACTTGCAGGATTTTTACCGGGCAAACCGGATTCTCGAAGATACGATCCAGCAAAAGGTCAATGAAGGAATCCGCAATGGGGATGACCTGATGTTTTATCATGAGATCCGGGGGAAAAATTCGCTTATTTATATGTGGGCGGTCAACGGCGCTTCGATTTATTTAATCGGGTATGTGCCGGTGGAGGCGATTCAGCGGGAAGGAGACGCCGTCAACCAGAATATATTTGCGGTGGTCACCCTGACCCTGGCTGCGTTTTTTATCTGCCTGATTTTGTATTATTTTACGCAGAGGCAGCAGAACAGGCTGCGCAGGGAGCGTGAGAAGGAACGTGAGATCTTAAATAAGCAGCTCACGGAAGCATTGCAGGCGGCGCAGATTGCCAGCAAGTCCAAGACGATGTTTTTGTCCAATATGTCCCATGATATCCGCACGCCGATGAACGCCATCTTAGGATTTACGATTCTACTGGCAAAGGATGCGCATAACCAGGACAAAGTGCGCGAATATACGAAAAAGATCACCTCTTCGGGCAAGCACCTGTTAAGCCTGATCAACGATGTGCTGGACGTATCCAAGATCGAAAGCGGCAAGGTCGTGCTTTCGATTGGAGAATTTACGCTCAACAGCATGATCTCTTCGGTAGACGCGATTATCCGCCCGATGGCAAAGGAAAAGAACCAGAAGTTCTCCGTGCTTGTAACCGGGATACACCACGAATGCCTGATCGGGGATGAGACAAGGCTGAACCAGGTATTAATTAACCTGCTGTCCAATGCGGTCAAGTATACCCCGGAGGGCGGCATGATCTTTCTGCGGTTTACAGGGCTTGCACAGCGCTCCGAGCAGTATGAGCATATCCGCATCGAAGTCGAGGACAACGGGTTTGGCATGACGCCGGAATACCTTAAGGTTCTTTTTGACGCATTTACAAGGGCGGAAAACAGCACGACAAACAAGGTGCAGGGAACCGGGCTTGGGATGGCGATTACGAAAAATATCGTAGAGCTGATGGGCGGCACGATCGAGGTGGCAAGCGAGGTCGACAAAGGGACTTTGTTTACCGTAGAGCTGGAGCTGCGTATCCCGGATGTGGAATCAGACGAACAGTTCTGGCAGGAAAGCGGCATCCGGCGGATACTTGCCGTGGACGACGAGCAGCAGATCCGTGAAAATATCGCACTGCTGATGAAGCGCACGAAGATTGCCACCGAATTTGCGTCCAGCGGAGAGGAAGCGCTGCGCAGGCTGAAACAGGCACAGGAAAACGGGCAGCAGTACGACGTGATTTTATTAGACTGGAATATGCCTGGGATGAGCGGCATCGAGACGGCAAAGCAGATGCGGGAAGTGGAGGACAGGCATGTCCCGATCTTGCTGCTGACTGCGTATGACCGGGAAGAGATCGAAGAGGAGGCGCTGGCAGCGGACATTGACGGATTTTTGTCCAAACCGTTTTTTGCATCCGCGTTTCAGGAAAAAATAAAGGAGATCCTGGAAAGCCAGGAAAAACAGGAGGAACAGGCACAGCAGGACGCGGGAGCCGAAAGTATTTTAAAAGGGCGGCGTTTTCTGGTCGCGGAGGATAACGAGATCAACTCTGAGATTTTATTGGAATTGCTGCGCATGGAAGGCGCGGACGCAGAAGTGGCGGAAAACGGGAAGCTTGCCGTAGAGCTGTTTTGCAGTAAAAAAGCCGGGTATTTTGACGCGGTGCTGATGGATGTACAGATGCCTGTGATGAACGGCTATGAGGCAACCAGAAGGCTCAGGGCACTGGAACGGGAAGACGCCAAAACGATCCCGGTCATTGCTATGACGGCAAATGCATTTGCGGAAGACGTCAAGGATGCAAGGGACGCCGGGATGGACGCCCATATCGCAAAGCCGGTGGATATGGATGTGATTCAAAAGACACTGCAAAAATATTTATAAAAGGGGAAAGCAATTGACAAAATTAAGAAAAATAGGAGCAGCAATCTGCTGCATAGCAGCCGCTGTCTGCACGCTTGCGGCATGTGGGATGAGCACGCCTTCCGAGGAAAATCTGGTCGACAAACAAGACCAGCCGAAAAAAATTGTAAACATGTTCAGCCCGATGGGAAAGACAGACGCCAACGCAGAAAATGTCGCAAGGACCGCGCAGGAGATGACACTCAGCATGGCGGAAGAAAAGCTGGGGCTGATTATCGAGTACAATACGTATACCGCGCAGGATTATAAGGAAAAAACCTATGACGACGTATGCACCGAACGGATTCGCAGCAACCTGGATGATTTTTACCTGCTCAATCCTGATGTTTTCCAGCAGCTAGGAAAAGAAGGGCTGCTTGCCGACCTGTCGGGATTAGACTGTGCGAAAAATTTAAGAGAGGTCGTAAAGGCGGCAAATACAGTAGACGGAAAGCTGGTGGCGATTCCGCATGAGGTCGTCGCTTATGGATTGTTTGTCAACAAGGACTTGTTTGACCAGTTTGACTTAAAGCTGCCGGAAACACCCGAGGAGCTGTTAGAGTGCTGTAGGGTATTCAAAGAAAACGGGTATGACACGCCGATTGGCGCAAACCGCTGGTGGCTGGAGACATTTGTATTTGCAATCTCTTATGCAAACCTGTACAACGGCGGGAACACAGCCGCCGAGGTGGAGGCGCTAAACAGCGGAGCGGCAAAGTACAGCGATTACCTGCGCCCGGGCTTTACGTTTTTAAAGGAGCTGATTGACAAGGGATATATAGACGCGCAAAAAGCATACACCTACGAAGCGATCGACGGAGAAGGCGCTGATTTCCTGGCGCAGAAAACCCCGATCGTAATGGCGTACTGGGGCGCGGCAAACACCGATACGCTGTACGGCAGGGCAGAGTTTGACATGCAGGTCATCGGCTTTCCAAGCAGCCTTGGCGCGATGCCGATTGTCTCCATGACCGGGTACAGCGTATGCGAGCAGGCAGAGCACCGCGAGGATGCGCTGAATGTACTGGATGTGATGCTTTCCGATGAAGCGCTGCAAATATTCGCAGAAAAAAAACAGGTAATCTCCGCTTCCAAAAATGTCCAGACCTATTGCGTCGATGCATTACAGCCGTTAAACGACAGGATCAACGAAGGCGTCTACGTACTTGCCTCCAATGCGGGGATGAAAGTCGAGCAGTGGGGCAATATGTGCCTGATTGTACGTGATATGCTGCAAGGCGCAGGCGTGGAAGAGTGCCTTGCGGCGTTTGACCGCTTGCAGGAGCAAAGCCTGCAATAAGAACCGAAAAATTCATACAGGAGCCTTTTCCATCCGTTTTCAGAAAAATGACAGGTTTGGGAAGGCTCTTTAATTTTTTTCATTTTTTTGTAGCATTTTGCCAGCCCGCGGGGTGTTCAAAGTGAAAGGGGGAATGAGACAGTATGGAACAGGCGCCATTCGATCTAAAAAACGGCAGCACAGAGCAGATCATCCGCTATTATGCGGATATGGTATACCGCCTTGCATTTGCGCGCACCGGGTCAAAATATGATGCAGACGATATTTTTCAGGAAGTATTTTTGCGCTACGTCAGGTCACACCCGTCATTTACCAGCGAAGAGCACCGCAAAGCATGGCTGCTGCGCGTCACCGTAAACTGTTCACATAAATTTTTTTACGCGTTTCGCCGCACAAACGAACAGGAGCTTACCGAAGCCCCGCCAGCCACGCCTTTTTCCGAAGAGGATACCAGCATGTACGAGCAGCTCCTTAAGCTGCCGCCGAAATACCGCGAAGTGATCCATCTGTTTTACTACGAGGATTTGTCAGCCGAAGAGATCAGCCGTATGTTAAACCGCAAATATTCGACCGTCCGTACGCAGTTGACACGGGCAAGGGCGCTGCTGCGGGATTTTTTAGAGGAGGAAAAACATGCACAAAGAAGATAAGTACGAGTGTTTATTAAAAGAGCGCTACCAAAGCCTGTGCAGCTATGCTGCGCCAAGCGAACGGCTGCTGCGCGATACGATTCAAAAAGCGCGCCGCCTGGAACAAAAGCATCCAGGCAGAAAAAGCGGCAGGGCGGTGTACAAGGGCGCCATTGTATTAGCGTCCGCCTGTATCTGCCTGTATGCCGCGATGCCGGTGCTTGCAGCTTCGTCAGATTCAATGTACAGGCTGATGTATCATGTATCGCCGCAGGCCGCGCAGTATTTTATGCCCGTAGAGCTGTCAGATACCACAAACGGGATTCAAATGGAAGTCGTCTCCGCATCTGTCCGCGGCAATACCGCGCAGGCATATGTTACGATGCAGGATCTGGAAGGAGACAGGATCGACCGCACGATCGACCTGTATGACAGCTACAGCATCAACCGCCCCTTTGACAGCTCCTGCCACTGCGAGCTTGTCGGATATGAGGAAAGCACCAAGACAGCTACGTTTTTAATTACGATCGAGCAGTTTGGAAATCAAAAGATCGGCGGAGATAAAATTACGTTTACCGTAGGCACATTTTTAAGCGGCAAGAAAACGTACCAGGATCTGCTTGTTCCGCTGGAACTGTCACATATCACCGATGCCGCCAGCGTACAAGAGGTAGAAGTACAGGGCTTAGGCGTTTCCGATGAGAAATGGATGGACGCCTTGTGGAAAAACAGCCAGAAGTATCTGACAGCATTAGTCCCGGCAGCACCGATGCCGCAGTTTTCGGTGGACGGCATAGACCTTACAGGCATCGGCTATGTCGATGGAATGCTCCATATCCAGACAGCGGTGCCAGATCCGCTGGAATCTGATAATCATGGAGAGTTTTATCTGAAAAACGATGCCGGCAAAACGGTAAACAGCGCTTACAGCTTTTCATATTCTGAGGAAACGCAGCAAGGCAAACGGGTGGATTACCACAATGAAGTATTTGAGATCGGAAAAGATGAGCTTGCGGGGTATCGGCTGTACGGGGATTTTGTGATCAGTGGAAAAAAGACGGATGGAAAATGGAGGGTGACGTTCCCGCTGGAGGAAGAGAAGTAGTGCTGGGATACCTGCTATTGTTTGAGGGACGCTTGGAGAGGAGGTAAGCCAGCCCCCTCTCCCGGCTAACGTTTCCAAACGCTGCAATAAAAAATGCTGCTGTGAGGTATTTCGCCTGTAATTATCAGGCATTTAAAAGCGGAAAAATGAAAATTTATAAATAATCACTGGCATCTTTATCCGTAAGGCTATATGTCTGCATGATGATAGATTTTATCTCATCCTCTTTGTGCCCCAAATGCCGTAGGATGCCTACAGCGCCCCGAATGCCTTTTTCCATGCCTTTTTCTAAAGCGTTTTGTTCTCTTAAAAGTATCTGAGGTTCAATGATTGGCTTCACAATCTCCAGTAATTCTTCACTCATATTAGCATCTCCCATCCATTCTTTTAAAATCTGAATATTTGCCCTGAACGCCACTTCAAGGACAGCTTCTGCATATTCCCTGTCCATTTTTCCAGTAAGCAGCCGCATATGCTCCAATAGGTTTTGTAAATCCTGTTTTTTCAGCTTTCCTGACAAAGCCCTGAGCCAGACATGCAGTTCAGGCTGTAATTCTTTAGTAACGACAATCTGGGCTGGAAATAGTATATTGCCCGTGATATAATAGATTCCTTTAAAGGGATTTGATACCTGATAACCGTGTTCCTGAAAATACGCAAACAAGCCAGACGGTTTATTATCACGGACAAATGTCATAGTTATATCGTTTTCGGCAATGGCATCAACCGTTTTGCCATAGGATTTATAAAGACAGGCATAGCCTTCTACTTTGAAAAAAACGTCTATGTTCAGGCTGTCAGCAGGGTCTTTGTATTCCAGAATATTATGCCCCCTGAAAATGCAGCCAATTTCGTTGTGAATAGGTATGTCTGTCTGATTTTTCGTAATCAGAAGGTCTATCACCAGCGGTTTCACGTTCAAGTTATATTCCCTGTCAAATCTCAGGCTGTCCCGCCAGTCAGCCATTTCCAAATTCATGGCGGCAATAAATGCCGGATGCCACTGTATCTTTGTATCACTCATATGGAAACTCCTTTATCATATATCAATTATATCATATATTCGGAAATATGACAAATTATATTGCATAACCGAATTCATATACTATAGCAAATCCTATTAATTATGATTGCACATCATTACCCAGTCGAAAGTAAGATACACCGTGAGAGATTCAGTGCGGCAACCTGCGAGAACCAGCCGGAGGAAGGGGAGCGGGGCTGGCTTTCGGTTCCGTTGGAAAAATGTTAGGAGCCCTTGGCATCCTGCCAGGAAAAAGCAGGGGCGAAGCCAAGCGGCACCTTTAGCTGCTGGCATCAGCCAGGGCGAACTAGGTGCCGCGCCCGGACGGTGCCACAGCGCAGCCGCAGGATGCTTAGGGCTCCTTACATTTTGGAATCGGAACCGAAAGCCAGCCCCGCTCCCCTTCCTCCAGCGTCCCCCCTCGAAAAAAGTCCCACATACCACTTGTACGAACCCTGAAACACGTATATACTGATAACTAACACCCAAAAAGGAGAAAACAATGAGCAAACAAACAAAAGCATACGCCAAACAACTGGTAAGCAAAATGACAACCCAAGAAAAGCTGGAGCAAATGCTATATGCATCCCCTCCCATTGAACGACTGCATATTCCCGCATACAACTGGTGGAACGAGTCGCTTCACGGCGTAGCAAGAGCCGGAGTCGCAACCGTATTCCCACAGGCGATCGGAATGGCAGCATCATTTGATGCAGGATTACTGTACCAAATTGCAGACGTAATCTCCACCGAAGGACGGGCAAAGTTCCAGCAGTTTTCCAGCCGGGGCGACCGGGATATTTATAAGGGTCTTACCTTCTGGTCGCCGAATATTAATATTTTCAGAGATCCAAGATGGGGACGCGGCCACGAGACGTATGGAGAGGACCCGTATCTGACGGCAGAACTTGGCGTCTCGTATATCAAAGGGCTTCAGGGCAAAGACCCGGAGCATTTAAAAGCGGCTGCGTGCGCCAAGCATTTTGCAGTGCACAGCGGCCCGGAAACGCTGCGCCATTCGTTTGACGCGCAGGTATCAGAGCATGACTTATATGATACTTATTTGTATGCGTTTTGCAGGTGCGTCAAGGACGCGAAGGTGGAAGCGGTTATGGGCGCGTACAACCGGGTAAACGGAGAGCCGGCGTGCGGCAGCAGGCGCCTTTTACAAACGATTTTAAGGGAGGAATGGCAGTTTACAGGGCATGTTGTCTCAGACTGCTGGGCGGTCAATGATTTTCACCTGAACCACGGCGTTACAAAGACAGCCGCAGAGTCCGCTGCGATGGCGGTGAACCATGGATGTGACTTAAACTGCGGCAATGCCTTTTTGCATCTTGGCAAAGCGCTGGAAAGCGGGCTGGTCAGCGAAGAGGCAGTGACAGCGGCAGTGGAACGGCTGATGGAGGTGCGCATCCGTCTGGGCATGATGGAAGGCTACCCGTCGCCGTACGCGGATATTCCGTATGAAAAAGTAGAATGCAAAGAGCATGTACAGCTTTCTGTGGAAGCAGCAAGAAGGAGCCTTGTGTTATTAAAAAATCAAAACGATATCCTGCCTTTGCATTTGGATAAGGAAACGCTGCGCACGATCGCGGTGATCGGCCCGAATGCCAATTCCAGAGAAGCGCTTATCGGCAATTATGCAGGAACATCCTCGCAGTACATCACGCCGCTGGAAGGCATCCAGCAGTATGCGGCAGATCAGGCACGCATCCTGTACGCGCAGGGCTGCCATTTGTACAAAGACCAGGTAGAGGGGCTTGCCCTAAAGAAAGACCGCTTCCAGGAAGCAGTACTTGCCGCTGAACAGGCGGACGTTGTGGTGATGTGCCTTGGGATGGACGCTGCGATCGAAGGAGAAGAGGGCGATGCGGGCAATGAATATGCCGGCGGGGATAAGCCGGGGCTGCGCCTGCCAGGTTTGCAGCAGGAGCTTTTGGAAACTGTCGCAGCCGTTGGGAAGCCAGTCGTACTCGTGCTGCTTGCCGGGAGCGCCGTCGACGTAAGCTGGGCAGAGCAGCATGTAGACGCTATTATTGACGCATGGTATCCGGGCGCCCGCGGGGGAAAAGCAATTGCAGAGGCGATTTTTGGAGCATACGCTCCATGCGGCAAGCTTCCGGTGACTTTTTATGCGGACGCGGGAGAGCTTCCTGATTTTTGCGATTATCGTATGGAAAACCGTACCTACCGTTATACGCGCTGCAAGATTTTATATCCGTTTGGCTATGGGCTGTCTTATTCCCGTATCCGTTATTTTGACGCGGCAGTCAGCACGGCAAGGTGCAGTGTCGGGGATGCCGTTGCCGTCACGGTAAAGGTGGCAAACGAAGGCAGCTACCCGGTGCATGAAAGCGTTCAGGCGTATATCCGGCATGAGGACAGGGAAGCATATGAGCCGGGATTTCAGCTTAAGGGCATTCAAAACCTGTATTTAGCGCCGGGGGAGGTTAAGCAGGCGGAAATTGTGTTACAGAGCCGGGATTTTGCGGTGATTACGCAGGAAGGAGCGTGTGTGCTGCGCCCGGGAGCGTATCAGGTGAGTATTGGAGGAAGCCAGCCGGATGGCCGGAGCCGGGAGCTGTTGGGGTATGGGACGGATATGTTTGCGGTGCAGAGAGAAGGGGAGGAGGAACGGGTGGATTATTAGGGGGAAGGACGCTGGGAGAGGGGAGTGGCTCGCCTTGGCTGCGTCCGTTCCAGAAAGCTAACTTTGTAGTTTGTATATGGGCTGCAACAGAAATATCGGATGGTATTTTAGGAGATGCGGATAAGCTGGCTGCATTTCCAGAATAACATTCGGTAGTATATAAGGAATTACCGGGACGTTTGGGAATACGGATGATTTACTTTGACAATTAGAATCTTTTTTATCTTGGAAATTTCTGGCAGGAACTATCAAAAAGTGTACTTTTTGATAGTTTTTTATTTCTTCCTAAATTTAACATATTATCCCTACAGATGCAAGTTTTTTCGACGAATTTTCCTGAAATTGCCTGAAAATGCTAAAATAAACCATCTTTTTTCCGCTTTGCGGTGCTTGAAACAGAAGAAAAATACAAGTTAGAAAAATGTCAAAAAGTACACTTTTTGATAAAAATTAGAAAAAGTATGCGGAATGCATAAAAGGGGTATCAGAAAGGAGAAGTATCATGACATTACAAAAAAGAAAAATCACAAAGTATCTTTTGGCCATGTTTGCCGTTTTCACAGCGGCGCTGCTGTTAAACACCAGCAGTGTGCAGGCGGCTGCAAGGCTGGCGCTGTTTAATTTTGGGACGGCAAGTGACATGAAGGTGGAAAAAGGAGCGAAGCTGAACCTGGCTGGGGAGCAGAAGGCGACAGGCTGGACGTCGAGCAATCCAAAGGTTGTCAAGGTGACGAAAAAAGGTGTTGCAACGGCGGTTAAGGCTGGTTCGGCGGTGATTTCCGCAAAGATTGACGGGCAGCAGGAAGAATGTAAGATCACGGTTGTCAAGGATGCGGTAAAAGCAAGCAGCTATCTGAAAAAGGTGTCCCGTACATGGGTCAATGAGGACAGCAAAAAGAAGGTGGCGGTAAAATCAGGCGCCCTGAAAAAAGGATTGGGAGATCTTTTGTTGCAGGTAAAGACGGACAATGAGGATGATGTGGTATATAAAAAATGCAGCAAAATCACGGCTGTAGAAGAGGACAGCGCGGGAGCTACGGTTTATTTTGACGCGGTTGGCGTCTTGAACGGAAAAGAGGCGAGCTTTCCATGCGTGGCGGTATTTACGAACGATTATGAGCATGAGCAGTATTCTTATGCGCTGATGCTTCAGCAGGTCGTGTGGGTGACCGATGACGGCGGTCTTTTGTATGGTGCAGGGTCGTTCTGGTATGCGTAATGGCTGGAAAGATTTGCTTTCAATGTTTTAAGTCCAAGGGCGGCAGGACAGTCTGCCCGCACTGCGGCTATGCGCCTGGCAGTGAGCCGGAGCAGGCGTACCGCCTTGCGCCGGGGACGGTGCTGCATAAGCGGTATGTGATCGGGGTCAGCATCGGAATCGGCGGCTTTGGGATTACGTACAAGGCGTTTGACGCGATGCTGCGGATGATTGTAGCGGTCAAGGAGTTTTATCCGGCGGGGCTTGTCAACCGTGCCGGAGGGGAGAAAAAGGTAGGTATTTTTTCCGGGGAAAAGAAGGCGGAGTTTCAAAAGCAGCTTGCGCGCTTTTTAGAAGAAGCTAGAAATATGGCGCTGTTTTCCAAAGAACAGGATATTGTCAATGTCTATGATTTCTTTGAGGAGAACCAGACTGCGTATATCATTATGGAATATGTGGATGCGCCGCTTTTGAAGGATGAACTGAAAAAGCGGCGCTTTTCGCCGGAAGAAGCAGGCGGCTTTATGCTTGCGGTGTTACAAGCCCTGGAAAAGGTGCACCAGCATGGGATTATCCATAAGGATATCAGCCCCGACAATATCTTTCTGACTGGGGAAGATACGATCAAGCTGTTTGATTTTGGGGCGGCTAGGCTCCAGGGCTCGGAGCGGACGGAAGCGGTTGTGGTAAAGGCTGGCTATACGCCGCCGGAGCAGTATACGTCCCAAGATGCGCAGAGCCTGAGTATGGATATTTACGCGGCGGGCGCTGTCTTTTATGAGATGCTGACAGGTGAAAAGCCGGTCGATTCCAGGGACCGTGTGATCCGGGATGAGCTGAAAAGCTTTCAGGAATGCGGTGTGCAAACGGATGAATATTTGCAGCGGATTGTGCTAAAGGCGCTTGCCTTGGAGCCCCGGCTGCGGTTTCAGACAGCAGGCGATTTTAAAGAAGCGTTGATTCACCGGAAAAAAGTGCTGCTGCCGCAGGAGGAGCTGCGCAAAAACCGCAGAATCCGGCGTGTGCTTACGGCAGCGCTCGCTGCTGTGATCCTGCTTGCAGGCGGGGCGCTGGCGCTTGGCATGACTGTGTTTTCCGGCAGGGGCAGGATCGATGTGGAAAAACTGGAACCGGTTGAGCTGTCGGTCTGGCTTCCGGCAGAGGATGCCGCGGCAGGAGAATTGCTGACGCAGACGCTTTTAGAAAGTGCCGCGCGCGTTTGCCCTCAGCTTACCATACATACGCAGGTGTATGACAGCGGCGAATATACGGCAAGGGTGCAGGAAGCGGCGGCGCTAAACAGCCTGCCGGATGTTTTTTGCACGGATGGGCTGGGAGATTCTTTTATAGAAGCAGACGTATGTGAGGAGCTTTCCAGGCTGCTAGATACGATGGATTTGTCGGATTATTTGTATCTGGACAAGCTCGGGCAGGAAGGAGCGGTTTATGCGCTTCCAACCGCGATGCAGGCTGGCATTGTCTATATCAGCGAGGCAAAGGCGGCGGAAAATATGCCAGAATGGATCGAGCTTTTCACATTGTCACAGCAAAGCGGTGTTTTCGGCTATGCGGATACCCCGGATGTATTCAGCCGTTTTCAGGATATTGGCGACCCTCTTTTTCAGATTGCGGGAGATTTGTCGGATATGGACGCGGTAGAGGCGGTGACGGTGGAAGCAGTGCCGTCTACGGATTTTTCCGCAGTGCCGGTTGTAGAACAGGGAAAGCTGGTCTGCTGTATGGAACATTCCTATGCCGTCAAAAAGGGCGGGGACAAAAACCGGCAGGACGCCGCTATGACGCTGCTTTCCCTGCTTCTTAGCGAGGGGATGCAGAGCGCGGCATATATGGACAACCGGGACGGGCTGCCGTTAAACCGGACGGTGCTTGACAGCTATCAGGAAAACAAGCTGACGACATACTTACAATTTATCAAAAGCTACAGCTTGGAGGAAGCGCAGATCTATCAGGGCAGTATCTATGCCGTATTCAGGCAGGAAGCGGAAGATTAGAAAAGGACGGAAAGGTGTATGAAATTTCGGATTCATGCGAAAAATGCGAATATTGTCATAAAAGGAAAGCCGGGGTTCGGTGAAAAAATCAACGAACGGGAAGTGGACTATTTAGAAAAAAATGCAGTACCTGGATTTTTTCAGATCACATATGATGGAAAAAAGCAGCTTACTTATGAAGCGCCTGCCTGTATAACACTGCAAAAGTACCTAAAAGAAGCAAGGCTGGAAGAGCGGTTTTTCTGGAAAATCATGTCGCAGATGCTGGACGTAGAGCTTGCGGCACAGGCAAGAGGGCTGTATCCGGTGCATCTTGTTATGAGCCGCGAACTGATCTTTATAGATGAAAATACGCTGTCGATGTATTTTCTTTATCAGCCGGTGACAGGGGCAAAGGACGTGACAGACAACCTGTTTGCGCTGGTGCACGATATGATATACGAGCAGCTTAAGAAAAACGGAGGGACAGGGCCGGATTATCTGATTGATTTTCAAAATTATTTGCAGCGCGGAGATTACAGGCTGGAGCATATCCGCCAGTATGTTGCGCAGGCGGCGGGTGGCGGTGCGTCGCCTCGTATGGGAAGCCGTACGCCTCAGCCTGCCGGAGACGAGGAGGAACCAGAGCAGTATACGGTGATGCTAGGCAGCGGCAGAAATGCGGACAGCGGATCTTTGGGAGGAAGAAAGAACATTCAGGTCATCAGGCTGCGCACGAAGGAGCGGACTTCGTTTTCCGGCGATGTGGTAAAGATGGGCAGGTCGAGCCAGAACACATATTGTATCGTAGGCAATACGTCGATCGGGCGCAGCCATGCGGCGATCGTAAGGCGCGGGGACGCCTGCTATTTAAAAGATATGGGCTCTGTCAACGGTACGTCTGTTAACGGCAGGCGGCTTGCCGAAAACCAGGCTTGCAGGCTGCAAAGCGGCGACCGGATTCAGCTTGCGGACGAGGAATTTGTGTTTGAGCTGAAATAAGAATCAGAACTAGAATCGAGGGGAAGTTATGGGTATGGAAGAGATTACGCAGCTTTTACTGTTGCAGCAGGCAGTTTTTCTATATGAAATCATCATACTGGCAGTGCTTGTAACAGCCATTGTCCTGCTTCACAAAAAGCGCAGGATGCGCAGGCAGATTCAGGCGTCTGCGCAGGTGCGGCAGGTAAAACGGTCACTGGACGATTCGCTTGCGAACCAGAGACGGAGGTAACGGCGCGATGAATATTATTTTATCAGTATATTCCAAAGACGCGTTTCGGGAATACCAGCTTCCTTCTGTCAATAATGCCGATTATACGCTGACGCTTCGGAGCGACTTTTTTCATCTGAAAAAAAACACAAGCATCTATATGGAAATTATGAGCAGTGTATGGAGCTTTAAGCGTGACAAGGGCTACAGCATCCGCAGGGACGGCAGTGCTTACGAAGGGTGCGCGCTGGCGGACCGGGATGTCTTAAATCTGTACATAGAGGACGAAAAGGAAATCGTAATCATTGTGAAATACGTGGATTCGCTGTTTCATGCTTATGAAAAATTTAGTCTGGCGGGCGTCAGCCAGATTACGATTGGAGAGCAGGCGGACAACGATATTTCGTATGATTATATGAAGCTTGTTTCCCGCAGGCACGCGGCGTTTGTGCGGGACGGGGCGAGCTTTAAGCTGGTCAACAACAGCTTAAACGGCACGTATGTCAATTCTTACCGGGTCGACCAGGAACGGCTGTTAAGCCCGGGTGCTTGCATTGATATTATGGGGCTGCGCATGATCTATCTGGGCGGTTGCCTTGCCGTGGATACGAGAGGTAGCAGGGCGCGGATCAATACGCGCAAATTAAAAGGAATGCCAAAGAGACAGGCAGCAGCGCAGCAAAAGCGTGAGACGACCGTTTTGTCACACGGAAAGACGGTGTACCACCGTTCGCCCCGTACGATTTACGAACCAGAGCCGGGAGAAATTGAGATCGAGGCACCGCCGCAGCAGGAGAAGGAAACGCCACAGCCACTGCTGCTTACGATCGGCCCCTCCTTTACGATGACGCTTCCGATGATCGCAGGCTGCGTGCTGATGATGTCGCCGTCCGGGGGCAGCAGTGCGCTTTCGATGTACTCGGGGCTTGTGATGTCCGTTTCGTCCGCGTTTCTCGGCGTCTTTTGGGCAGTGGCGAATATGCGCCAGCACAAAAAGCAGGAGGCAGATAAACAGAAAGTACGGTTTGAGCGCTACAGCGAGTATTTGTTAGAGAAAACAGAGGAAATTAAGGCACGTTATGAAAACGCTTCCCGCAGCCTGTTTGAACTGTATCCAAAAGCAGCGGACTGTCTTGCCTACGATGAGAGCCAGGGGCTTTTGTGGAACCGCAATCCAACGCACAGGGATTATTTAAAGCACCGGCTCGGCATGGGAAACGTTCCGTTTCAGATCTCGATTCAGGCGCCGAAGGAGAAATTTTCGCTGTATCGGGATGAGCTGGCAGACAAGCCGCGTTTTATTAAGGAAAACTATGACGTCTTATACGATGTCCCGGTCGTGCTGGACTTAGCGGCGCATCCGTTAATCGGTATCGTCGGAGGGCCGGGGAAGGCGGGAGCGATCGAGCTGGCAAAGCTGATTACCGCGCAGGTTGCGGCAAACAACTGCTATACAGACGTCAAGCTTGGCTTTTTTTATGACAGCGAGACTTCCAATGAAGAAAAAGAATGGGAGTTTTTCAGGTGGCTGCCGCATGTGTGGTCGGAGGATAAAAAAACACGTTTCTGCGCGGCAAATGCAGAGCAGGCGAGCGATGTGTTCTACGAGCTTACAAAGGTGTTCCGTACAAGGCTGGAAGAGGAAAACGAGCTGTCTGTTGGAGAAAAGCAGCTTCCGAAACCGTATTACCTGTTATTTATCTCAGATTTAAAAATCCTGGAGGGCGAGCTGATCGCCAGGTATATTTTTGACAAAGACCGTGCGGCGGGGCTGACGGCATGTATCCTTGCCGAGCGTTATGAGGATCTGCCGAATGCGTGTGATTTTGTCATCGAAAATACGGCGCGCTTCCAGGGGATGTATGACGTCAGCACAGGAGAAGAGCATGGGCAGCGCATTCAGTTTGACCAGATCGACAGCTTTTATCTGGAGCGTTTTTGCAGGCATCTTGCGACGCTGAAAGTACAGGAGATGGAAAAAGGCGGGGAGATTCCAAACGCACTGACCTTTTTTGAGATGCTTGGCGTAGCAAGTCCCAAAGAGATTCCGGTCAGGGAGCTTTGGGCAAAAAACAGGACGTATGACAATATCAAAGGCATGATCGGCGCAAAGGCAGGCGGCGTGCCGTGTTATCTGGATGTACATGAAAAATACCACGGGCCGCATGGACTTGTTGCGGGTACGACAGGCTCCGGCAAATCTGAAACGCTCCAGACGTATATGCTGGCGCTTGCGGTCAATTACAGCCCGGACGACATCGGATTTTTCATTATCGACTACAAGGGCGGCGGCATGGCGAACTTGTTTGACGGGCTGCCGCATATGGTCGGGTCGATTTCCAATCTGTCCGGCAACCAGGTCAGGCGCGCGATGATCTCGATTAAGAGTGAAAACCGCAGGCGCCAGCGCGTCTTTACCGAACATGGCGTTAACAACATCAACCTGTATACGAAACTGTATAAAAACGGAGAAGCTTCGCTTCCGGTGCCGCACCTGTTTATTATTATCGACGAATTTGCAGAGTTAAAGCGGGAGGAGCCGGACTTTATGCGCGAGCTGATCTCAGTAGCGCAGGTCGGGCGAAGCCTGGGCGTGCATATGATCCTTGCCACGCAAAAGCCAAGCGGCACGGTCGACGACAATATCTGGAGCAACTCAAAGTTTCGTCTGTGCCTGCGCGTACAGGACAGGCAGGACAGCGCCGATATGCTGCACAAGCCGGACGCCGCCTATATTACACAGGCTGGGCGCTGTTATCTACAGGTCGGCAACGACGAGGTGTACGAGCTGTTTCAGTCCGGCTACAGCGGGGCGGCTTATGAGGAAAATGTCAATCTGGGCAATACGGAGCTGGCAAAGCTGCTTAGCCTAAACGGTACAGTCGAGATGACAGGCAGCTCCGCAAAGCTGTCCCAGAAGCAGCAGGTAGAGCTTTTGTGGCTGGAGCAGCTTGCGCGGTGCATGGACCTGGCGGCAAAGGCGGCAAAAATCACGCTGGAGGAGTGCCAGAATAAGCAGCAGCTCGGGCGGCTTGTACACGCGATGTACAAAGCGATGTGGTATGAAAAGCTGGATTATCCGGTCAGCCGCTACAACACCGACCGCCTGTGTGATTTTCTGCTGCTCTATAAAAAAGTGCAGGCGCAAAAGCCGGGACGCAATGCCATCCTTTATGAGCTGATGCAGCAGTCCGTCTTAGGCAGGGTCAAGCTGCCGCAGAAAA
The DNA here is from genome assembly GCA_947090545.1 of uncultured Eubacterium sp. GTDB lineage: Bacteria > Bacillota > Clostridia > Lachnospirales > Lachnospiraceae > Eubacterium_J. Next base: position 36,207 of record CAMUPC010000010.1, read on the forward strand.
AAGAAAAGACGCAGTTAGACGCCGTCAAGGAACACCTTGCTGTTATGGCGAAGGAGTGCGGCTACGATTATCATATGCAGCTATGGATGCCGGTACTGCCCGGGCAGATTTATTTGCAGGAATTTGCGGAGCATCAAAACCACTGTTATAAAGACGGGCATTGGCAGCCGCAAAACGGTGCCTGGAGCTTAGAAATCGTCGCCGGTAAGATCGACGACCCTGCAAACCAAAGCCAGGTGCCGCTATTTTTGGATTTTGCGAAAACAGGCCATCTTGCGGTATTCGGGAGTATCGTAAGCGGTAAAAGTACGATGCTGCAATCGATTGTTTATGCGCTGGTCCATCGTTTTACACCGGAGTGGATTACGATTTACGCCTTGGATTTCAGCAGCAAAATGATGGCGGCGTTTGAAGCAGCGCCGCATGTCGGCGGTGTGATGTACGAAAACGACCTGGATAAGATCAGCAAGTTTTTCAATATGATCGGAGAGGAATTAAAGGAGCGCAAGGCACTGCTGCGCGGCGGCAATTACAGCCAGTATGTGCAGAAAAACGGCGTTGTTATGCCTGCGGTCGCTATTTTTATCGACAACTATGCTTCGTTTAAGGAAAAGACCGGCGAGCAGTATGAGGAAATGCTCATTACACTTTCCAAGGAAGGCGTCAGCCAGGGTATTTTTCTGGTACTGTCGGGCGGCAGCATCGGTATGAACGACGTGACGAGCAGAGTGTGTGAAAATATTTCCACAGCGTACTGTCTGCAATTGCAGGAAAAATATGAATATACAGACATTTTGCATACAAATCAAATCGAGGTTATGCCGGAAAGCGGCATCAAAGGCAGAGGGCTGGTCGATTACGAAGGGCGCATCCTGGAATTTCAGGCGGTACTGGCGCTTCGTGCCGAAAACGACTATGAGCGTATGGAGCTGATACGCGCGCAGTGCGAGGAACTAAAACGCGCCTGGACGGGCAAACCGGCAAGGCAAGTACCGGAGATTCCGAAAAAACCAGTATGGTCTGCGTTTCATCTGCTGGACGATTACAAAAAGCGTTTGGCAGACCAAAACCTGCTTCCGGTCGGCTATGATATGGCAAATGCACAGGTGTACGGTATCCCGCTGCGGCGGACTTACTGCTATACCGCTTACGGCGCCGCACGTTCCGGTAAGACCAATTTCTTAAAGGTGTGCTTGCAGGCTGCGATGGAAAAGCAGGGGTCGCATGTCTGTGTCATTGACAGTGAAGCACAGGAATTTCACAGTTATGCGGGCACAGGCATTGCCTATGTGGAAAACGACAAAGGGCTGTATGAGTTTTTTACACAGCTTCTGCCGGTATTTAAGGAACGCAATCAGAACAAGCGGATGCTGCAAAGCAACGATATGGAAGAAGATGAGATCTATGAGGCAATGTCGCACTACGAGCCATATTTTATTTTTATCGCAGACTTAAAGCAGCTCGTACAGCTTGTGAACGGCTCCGAATATGAAATGAAAGGCTTTTTCAAAAATATTCTTGAAAAAGGAAGTATGCACAGCATTTACTTTTTCAGTGCTGTTTCGTCCAAAGACCATCAGGAAATCTTTGGCGACGAGCTGTATGATACGTTTACCGGATATAAGACGGGCGTCCATTTCGGCGGAAATACGGCGGACAACCGGATACTGAATTTTGAATACCTGCCGTATATGGAACAGACAAAAGTACTTCCGCCTGGCGTAGGCTGCCTGCCGGATGCGGCGTCACAGGCGGATACGGCAAAAATCGTCGTGCCGCTTGCCAGGAGGTAGAAGGCATTGGTTACAATGATGATCTATGGCGCAAGGCGCAGGGAAGCAGAGGATTTCGGAAGGCTTGCCAAAGACCTGTTTGCCTATCTGTCCGAAGAAGAGCTCAGGCTGCACTGCTTTTGTGCGCTGGATGAGGTAAAAAAATTTTTGTCAGAAGGCACGCTGCTGGATTTTGCGTGCATCGGCGTGACAGGCAGGGAGGAAATTGCGCTGCTGCACCAGATCCGCCGCTTGTATACGCAGGCACAGCTTCTGCTCGTGGCGGACGCGGCAGTCTCTCCCATGGAATATTTAACGCCCGCTGTCCGCGCGGCTTCCCTGCTGCTGTATCCGTATAAGGAACAGCAAAAACAGCAGGTGCTTCGTGCATTTTTAAAAAGCTGCTTAATGGACAGAGAGCAGGGCGCTGCGATGGAAAAGGATTTCCTTGTCATTGAAAACCGTGAGGGCAGGACGGCGATCCCATTTCGCCAGATCTATTATATCGAAGTACGGGAGCGGAAAATTTTTATTAGAATCCGCAATCAGGAATACAGCAAGTACGATTCGATGGAGCATATGCTTTTGCAGCTTCCGGGCGTATTTGTACGCTGCCACAGGAGCTTTGCGTTTAATACGCAGCATCTGGACAAAATCCGCCTGTCGGAAAACACGGTCTATTTAGAGCACGGCATCACAATCCCGCTGTCAAGAAGCTATAAATCCGCAGTAAAGGAGTACCTGTATGGAAGAAGCGATGGGCATTCGCACAATGGAAAGCTGCTATGAGATCTACTATATGAAAGAGGACGCCTTCAAGCTGCTGCTTGCCGGGCTTGGACAGACGCAGTGGTACGGGCTGTTTTCCAGGGAAGGGCAGGAGAAAAAACGCACAAACCGCATTTTGGCAGAACTGTATCAAAGCGGCGTCATTGACTGGGACGGAGCAGGCGCGGCAGTCAGAGCGCCTTACGCACAGATGTTTTCCGCAATGCTGGAGAAAAAATCGTGCGTGACGATACAATCTCCTGTCCTGCTTTCCCCGCTGCGTTGCTGCTATCTCTCCGCGGCAGACGCCGTCCTGACGCAGAAAAGCCAGCGAGAGGAACGTACGCTTGGAATCACGCTGCTGTCCGCACAGGGATTTGCCCGCCTGCTGGAAGAAGAATGCAAAAGGCTGGAAACCGGAGAAAGCTGCCTGCTTTCCTGCCGCAGCAGCCAGACCGGGCAGGCATTTCAAAAGCTTTTGATCCGCCGCGACGGGCTGCGCGCCTACCAGGTGGAAATAAAGGCGGCAAGCGGTGTGAAAGCAAGCCTGCGCTGGATGCAGGAGGAATTTGCGGACAGGCTTTGCAGGCTGCTGTACGAAAATGGATGCTCCGTTGGCAACAGCGAGGCATAGAAAAATAACAAAAAACAGGCAGGAGGAAAGCAGCCAATGATTTTGGCAGATATTTATATCCCGGCAGTTGATGCCAATTATGACTTTATGCTGGATGAAAATGTACCTGTCATACAGGTGATGGAGGAGATCAGCGAAATGATTTCCAAAAAAGTAAAAGAAAAAAAGCCGGAGCAGATCACAGATTTTGTACTGTATTCGATGGACACAGGCACGCTGCTTGACCAGAATCTAAGCCTGTATGCCAATGGAATCCATGATGGGAGCCGCTTGATTTTTGTATAATATGTGCCGTCTGGACATACAGACATGCCAAATAAGACAAGACTGCTCCAAGATCAGAAAGAACTGGTATAGTAGGTATCAGCAGGGGGACAAAGAAAAAAGAAAAAGAAATCGCACCGAAGGGTGCCGGAGGGCGGCGAATGGAAGCAGAGGTACAACTAAAACAGCTAAAGCGTCTGGCACAGGAGCTGGCGCAGTGTGGAAAGAAGCTTTCGTCGGAAACCAGCCGTCTGGACGCTCTGTGTGAAAGCCAAAAGAACCAGCCGGAATTTTACCAGACACTGTGCGCGCAGGCAGGTTTTTTAAAAAAGCAGGCGGGTTTGTGCAAAGATCTGGCGGCTGTGCTGGAACATGCCGGATACTTGTATGAAAAGACCGAAGAGGAGATTATACAGGCGGCAGAAGCAAACGGGCGGCGCCAGGAGGAGACGCTGCGTGCTGTAAGCCTGGCGGGGACAGCGTCGATTCCTGTGACATTAAAGTAAAGGGAGAAGCTGCGATGGCAGATAAAATCAGAATCAATACGGGCAGGCTGGGAGCGGACGCTGAACAGATCAAAAGCTGTATCCGTGCAATTGAAAAGGAAGTAGAAGAGATTAGGGTGAGTGCGGGGGAGTTGGAGCCGATGTGGGAAGGTGCTGGCAAGGAGGCGTTTTGGAAGGGGTTTCGGGAGGATCTGGGGATTGTGGATGCTGTGGTAAAGGGGATGCAGGAGCTTTGTGATTATGATAGGAATGCGAAGGTGCAGTATGAGAAGTGTGGGAAGAAGATTGGGGTGCTTGTGGGGGATTTGAAGGTGTAGAGCTTTTTTGGTGGTGGGGGGATTTTTGTGGGAGGGACGCTGGGAGAGGGGATGGGCACGCCCTGGCTGCGTCCGTTCCAGAAGGTTAAGAAGTACTAGGCATCCTGCGGGGACGCTGTGGCACCGTCCGGGCGCGGCACCTAGTTCGCC
>CAMUPC010000011.1 GCA_947090545.1 uncultured Eubacterium sp.
GAACGCCAGGGCGAACTAGGTGCCGCGCCCGGACGGTGCCTCAGCGTAAACGCAGAATGCCTAGCGCTTCTTAACCTTCTGGAACGGACGCATCCAGGGCGTGCCAATCCCCTCTCCCAGCGTCCCCCATCCACAAACCACAACACTTCAAAAATCATTTTCCAATCCATTCCACCCAAATCCAAACAATTCATACAATTCAAGAAAATATTTTACAAATTGGTTGAATTATCAGAAAAAAAATGTTATCATACCTTCTATAGAGGGCAGATACGAAATATTATGCCCTTAATTCATGCCGACGGAAAAGGAGGTGCAGTTCGGTAATGAGTGTTCAACTGCTGGATAAGACGAGAAAGATCAATAAGCTGCTCCATAATAACAGTTCATCCAAGGTAGTATTTAACGACATCTGTGAAGTCATGACCGATATTTTACAGTCCAACATTCTTGTTATCAGCAAGAAGGGCAAGATCCTGGGCACGAGCCGTTGCAGCGGGATTGCGGAGATTTCAGAGCTGATCGTGGATGAAGTCGGCGAACATATTGATGCGATGCTCAATGAGCGTCTGCTTGGTATATTGTCTACGAAAGAGAATGTGAATCTGGAAACACTTGGGTTTGTACATAATATAAGGAAGTATGCAGCGATTATTACACCGATCGATATTGCGGGCGAGCGTCTTGGCACGCTGTTTGTATACCGCAGCGACGATCCGTATGATATTGATGATATTATTTTGTGTGAATATGGTACGACAGTTGTAGGGCTTGAGATGATGCGTTCGGTCAATGAGGAGAGCGAAGAGGAGACGAGAAAGATCCAGATTGTGCGTTCCGCGATCAGTACGCTGTCATTTTCAGAGCTGGAGGCAATTATTCATATTTTTGACGAGCTAAACGGGACAGAAGGCATTCTCGTTGCAAGCAAGGTTGCAGACCGGGTTGGCATTACGCGTTCCGTCATCGTAAACGCATTGCGCAAGTTTGAGAGCGCTGGTGTGATTGAGTCGCGTTCTTCTGGAATGAAGGGGACTTATATTAAAGTTGTAAACGATGTTGTATTTTCGGAGCTGGATGCGGTGAAAGCCAGGAATCAGAAGGGGATCTGAGTATCAAATTGCGCGTAGGTTCCCCTTTTTTCCTTGCCTGGATAATTATGGAACGTCCTCGACAAAAAAAATAAAATATCGAGCAAAAATACTCTTGTAAAAATCCTGTGATTAATTATAATGTATTATAGAGTAGAAATAAGAAGATACAATGAAATAGCTGTGAGTACAAATGAAGGAAGGATGACTGCATAAGTCGGAACAACAAAATAAGTCAGGAGGAAATCATATGTTACAATCATCTGCATTTGATTATATTAACGTCTTGGATAAAGCTGCGGATGCAAGCTGGCTGCGTGAGAGTACGCTTGCAAACAATATCGCGAATGCGACAACGCCCGATTTCAAGCGCTATGACGTAAATTTTCAGTCCCTGCTGGAGCGGGAACTGATGGATTCCAAATACGAGCGGAATCTGGACAAAAAGGTACATAACATCAATCTGGACCGTCTGACGGCGACTTCCCAGATCGACATGGCGGCAGAGTCGTTTTCTTACCGCCTGGATGGAAACAATGTAGATATGCATACGGAAAATGTGGAGCTTGCCTCAGAGCAGCTTCGTTACCAGGCGCTGACGGACAGCATTTCACAGGAGTTTTCACGTATGCGGACAGCATTGAGCAAATAATAGAAACAGGAAGTTTCAGAAAGGATGGGTATATGTCATTATTTCAATCGTTTGGGATCAGTGCGTCCGGGATGACGGCACAGCAGTTCCGCGCAGATGTGATTGCGGAAAACCTAGCTAATGTAAATACAACGAGGGCGGAGGACGGAGAGACGTACCGCCGTAAGGTCACCGCGTTTCAGGAAAGAGGGGTAGACCGCTTTGACCGTTATCTGACGGAAAGCAGGAAACGCGGCAGCCATATTGGAAACGGTGTGAAGGTTGTAGAGGTCAGGGAAGATACGACGACAGACTTTATTATGGAATATGATCCGGCGCATCCTGATGCGGATGAGAACGGATATGTGTCGTATCCAAACGTCAACCTGGTAACGGAAATGACAAACTTAATCGACGCAAGCCGCGCTTATGAGGCGAATATTACGGCATTTGAAGCAAGCAAGTCCATGGCACAGGCAGGATTGCAGATTGGAAAGTAAAAAATAAAAGCAGGGGTTGACAAAAATGGATGTAACGAGTATAACAGGAACTGTGGCAGCAGAAGCAGCGTTTGCGGCAGCGCAGAAGCAGTTTGATATCGCGGCACAGGAAAATACAGAAGATTTTGAAACGGTATTCCAGTCTGCGCTTGGCATGGTCAATGAGACGAATGATCTGCACAACGACGCAGAGTCGGCAATGATCCAGTTTGCTATGGGCCAGTCTGAAAATACGCACGATCTTTTGATTGCGCAGTCCAAGGCGAATATTTCGCTGCAATATACAGCGGCGGTCAGGGATAAGCTGTTAGAGGCTTACCGGGAGATTATGCAGATGCAGATTTAAGCAGCACAGCCAGTTTAAAAACAGTCCTGGCCTAAAACGGCAGATTACATATGGGGCAGGAAAGCCGGGCGGCAGACGGCGTGCCTGGAAATAGAAAACGGATCAGGAGATTTCAATACGGAGAGTGGGATTAAAATGCCGGATAGAATAAGAGAGTTACTAAACAGTATTGTAGAATGGTGGAAAAAATTCACAAAAAAACAACAGATGATTATTGCAAGCTCAGCGCTTGTCGTGATACTTGCGGCTGTGATCCTGACTTTTGTACTGACAAAGCCGGAGATGATTGTAATTAAGATCTGTGACAATGCCAAGGAAGCATCTACAGTGCAGACGCTGTTAAACGATGCGGGCATTTATAATGAAGTGTCGGATAACGGGCTGACCTTTTCCATAAAAAAACAGGATTCGGCAGCGGCAAATATCCTGCTTGGGTCAAACGCGATTATTACCGAGGACGACAAGTTAAAGGAGCTGTTAAGCGGCAGCCTGAGCACGACAGAAGCGGACAAGGCAAAGCTTGTTAAAGAATACCAGGAAAACAAAATCGCAACCGTGCTGGAATCGCTGGAAAATGTGGAACAGGCGAGCGTTATGCTGGATATTCCTACTGACGACGGGACGTTAATCGCCAGCGAAAAAGAATCCTTTGCAGAAGTGTTCTTAACGCTTGACGGAGAGATGAGCGAGGAACAGGCGCTGGGTTTGGCGCGTATGATCGCAACCGGGCTTGGCAATAAGACGACAGACAATATTTCGATTATGGACAGCAACTTAAACCTGCTGTATTCCGGCGGCATGGGCGGCGAGCTGACGACTGCATCGGGCATTATGGCGGCGTCGCAGCTTTCGTTTCAGCAAAAGCTGGAAAATAAGGTAAAGGGCAATATCAAAAATGTCCTGCTCGGAACCGGGCAGTATCAGAGCGTAGAGGTCGGCTTGAACCTTCCGCTGAATTTTGACAAATCCAGCACGAGCCGGAAAGAGTATGATGTAGGCGACGGCAGGGACGAAGGGTATTTGAAAAATGATAAGACCTACGACGAAGAGACAATTTCGGGCAACGCAGGCGTCCCGGGGACGGATGCAAACGGAGAGGACGGCAACTATATGCTCCAGGATGGAGAGCAGACACAGCAGACGATCTCCGATTCCTCAAGAGAATATAATGTAAATGAGACAATTACCAATACAGAAAGCGGCATGGGCAATATTTTATACGATACCGCGTCGCTTGGCGTAACGCTGAGAACCTACATAAAATATGACGAGGATGTATTGAAAAATGATGGTACCTTAGAAGGCACGACCTTTGAAGAGTACCGTGCCCAGATTGAAAGCCAGGGCGCGCAAAGACAGGCAGTCGAAGCGGATGTGATCGATGTTATTGCGAAGGCAACGGGCATTGATGCGGAACGGATCTCTGTCATCGCTTACCAGGAGCCGCTGTTTATCCCGTCAGAGGGAAGCGGGCGGACCTTCTCAGACTATCTGGAGATTTTGCTTGCTGCATTGATCTTTGCATTATTGGGATTTGTAGTATTTATGAGCACAAGAAAAGAGAAAGCTCCAGAGCTGGAGCCGGAATTATCGGTAGAGACACTGTTGCAGACGACAAAAGAGAACGAAGAAGAGAATCTGGAGGATATCGGCTTCAAGGAAAAATCCGAAGCAAGAGTACTGATCGAAAAATTCGTAGAAGAAAAACCAGAAGCCGTTGCCTCATTGCTGCGCAACTGGCTGAATGAGGACTGGGAATAAGGAATATTGAGGGAGAGACATGGCAGATAAGATGAGTGGTCTTCAAAAGGCGGCAGTTCTTCTGATCGCGCTGGGACCGGAAAAATCGGCAAGTATATTCAGATATTTAAAAGAAGATGAGATAGAAGAGCTGACACTTGAGATTGCGAATACGAGAAGCATCGCACCGCAGCTCAAAGACGACATCATCAATGAATTTTATCAGGTGTGTCTGGCACAGCAATACATATCAGAAGGCGGAATCGGCTATGCGAAGGACTTGCTGGACAAAGCGCTCGGCGAAGAACGCGCGCAGCAGGTTATTACAAAGCTTACGGCATCCTTGCAGGTGCGTCCGTTTGAATTTGTACGCAAAACCGATGCAAGCCAGGTACTGAACTTTATTCAGGACGAACATCCGCAGACGATCGCTATGATTTTGTCCTACCTGTCTCCAAACCAGGCGTCTATGATTATTGGCTCGCTTGACCCGGAAAAGCAGGCAGACGTTGCAAAGCGTATCGCGATGATGGACAGAACTTCGCCGGATGTCATCAAAGAAGTAGAAAGCGTGCTGGAACGCAAGCTGGCATCGCTCGCAAACCAGGACTATACGATTGTCGGCGGCGTCGATGCAATCGTAAGTATTTTAAATACCGTAGACCGGAGTACAGAAAAACATATTATGGAGACATTGGAGGTCGAAGAGCCGGAACTTGCCGACGAGATCCGCAAGAAGATGTTCGTATTCGAAGATATCCTGCTGCTGGACGACCGTGCCATCCAGCGTGTGCTGCGTGACGTGGAAAACAGCGACCTTGCAATTGCGCTGAAGGGCTCCAATGACGAGGTAAAAGGCGCGATTCTTAAAAACCTGTCCAAGCGTCTTGCTGCAATGATCGAGGAAGATATGGAATTTATGGGCCCGGTAAGAATGAAAGACGTAGAAGAAGCACAGCAGAAGATTGTTGCTGTAATCCGTAAGCTGGAGGATTCTGCTGAAATCGTTATTTCCAGAGGCGGAGGTGACGAGATCGTTGTCTAATTTATACAAAGCACAGGTCAATACGCATAAAGGGGAAGCCTATACCCGCGTGATCGATTATAATGAGCTGTTGGAGCAGAAGCTGAGCGCGCTGACCTTTGAGCGCCAGGCGCAGCTTCAGAGACAGCGGATGGAAGAACGAAAGCAGCAGGAGGGCGCACCAGACGGCGAACAGCCGGAGTTTTCCGAAGGGCTGCTCGGCGTTAGCTTGCAGGTGTCTCCAGAGCTGGAAATCGATTATGTAGAGCGTGCCAAAGAGCAGGCAGAAGAAATTGTCTCAAAAGCGACTGCGGATGCGGAAGCTATTTTAAAAAAAGCAGTGCAGGAAGCGGAGAACTTAAAAGAAAGCGCCAGAAAGCAGGCGCACGATCAAGGGTATGCCGAGGGCATGGAGCGCGCAAAGGCGCAGGAGGATCAGATGCGCGCCGAGCTCCAGCAGCTTCGGGAGCAGCAGGAGCAGGATTATGCGAGCCGGCTTCATACGATGGAGCCGGAGCTGATGGATGTAGTAATCCGGGTGTTCGACCAGGTACTGCATACAGAGCTTGCAGACCACCGCAGCGTGCTGCTGCATCTGATCCGGCGTACCGTCCAGAATATTAAAAACAGCCGGGAGTTCCGCATTTTTGTAAGCGCTGAGGATTATGCGCCTGTATCAGAACATAAACAGGAAATTATCGAAAAAATCGGCGGCGAAGTGACGCTGGACATTATTATGGATGAGTCGATGCAGTCCGGGCAGTGTACGATCGATACGGACGAGGGCATCTTTGAATGCGGGCTGGATATCCAGCTTGCGAATCTAACCAAAGACTTACAGGCATTGTCCTGCATGGACTAAGGATATTGGCAGAGGAAAGAAATGTGGATGGAGTCATAAAAAGGCAATATCAGAAATATATTACGTTACTGGATAAACAATATTTTAACCGCTACGGCAAGGTGGCAAAGGTCGTCGGGCTGACGATTGAATCGCTGGGGCCGGATGCCAAGCTCAACGACCTGTGCAGGATTGTGATTGACAGGGAAAACGGCGTTTTTGTAATGGCAGAGGTCGTCGGGTTCCGCGATAAGCATATTTTACTGATGCCGTTTGAGAGTGTCGAAGGCATCGGGGTCGGGTGCATTGTGGAAAACACCGGGCATCCGCTGTCTGTTATGGTAGGCGACAATATTTTAGGGCATACGCTTGACGGGCTTGGAAGGCCGACCGATGTAGAAGAGCTTGCATTAGGGCAGGAGTATCCTGTCGATGCGATGCCGCCGGACCCGATGTCGCGTATTATTATCCGGGATGTGCTGCCGCTTGGCGTAAAAGCAGTAGACGGGCTGATTACAGTCGGCAAAGGGCAGCGAATTGGTATTTTTGCAGGCTCCGGTGTTGGTAAAAGTACATTGATGGGAATGTTTGCACGCAATACAAAGGCAGATATCAATGTGATCGCCTTAATCGGCGAGCGCGGGCGCGAAGTCCGTGAGTTTATCGAAAACGATATGGGAGAAGAGGGCATGAAGCGCTCGGTCGTGATTGTGGCAACCTCAGATAAGCCGGCGCTGATCCGTAATAAAGCGGCAAAGACCGCGACCGCGATCGCGGAATATTTCAGGGACCAGGGCAAGGACGTCCTGCTGATGATGGACTCTTTAACCCGTTTTTGTATGGCACAGCGTGAGATCGGGCTTGCGTCCGGGGAACCTCCTGTGACCAGAGGGTATCCGCCGAGCATTTATTCTGAGATGCCAAGGCTTTTGGAGCGGGCGGGAAATTCTGATAAAGGCTCGATTACCGGGCTGTATACCGTACTGGTAGACGGCGATGATTTTAATGAACCGATTACGGATACGGCACGAAGTATCCTGGATGGGCATATTGTATTATCAAGAAGGCTGGGGCAGAAAAACCATTATCCGGCGATCGACGTGCTTGCGAGCATCTCCAGATGTATGAGCGCGATTGCCACAGACAGCCATAAAAGCGCTGCCGGAAAGCTGCGCAACGTCCTTGGCACCTACGATGAAGCAGAGGACCTGATTAATATAGGAGCTTATAAAAACGGCTCCAATGTAGCGATCGATTATGCCATTCAAAAAATCAATGCCGTGAATCAGTTTTTAATGCAGGGAACGATGGAAAAGTTTACATTTGAAGAGATTATGGAACGCTTGGAAGCAATTTTTCACGATTAGACATAGACGAGGTCAGATGAGTGGCGAAGTTTGTATTTAAGCTGCAAAGCATTTTAGATATCAAATTAAAGCTGGAAAGCCAGGCGAAAATCGCATACGGACAGGCAAACGCAAGGCTGCGCAAGGAAGAGGGCGCGTTGCAGATGCTGATTACACAGCGCTCCATGTATGAAAAGCGTGCCGTTGACCTGGTAAACGGGACAATCAGCATCCGTGACATCAAGGAAAACAAACAGTCGATTGACATTATGAAGTCTAAGATCCGCGCACAGATGATGGTCGTCCACACGGCGGAAAAGCAGGTGGAAGCGGCGCGGTTAAAGCTGAATGAGATGATGATGGAACGCAAGACCTTTGAAAAGCTGCGGGAACGTGCTTTTGAGGAGTTTAAGCAGGAAGTAGCTTACGAAGAAAATCAAGCAGTCAATGAGCTTGTCAGCTATACGTATCATGGGGAAAGCACATAAGGAGGTATCGGAATGCCGGAAGAAGCAATGGCACAGGCAGATGCCAAAAAGCAGGAAAAAGCAAGAAAAAAAGAAGAAAAAAAGAAAAAAAAGCTGGAAAAAAAAGCGGCGAAGCAGGAACAGGAAATGGTAGAGGAGCAGGAAACAGTCGGCGGCAAGCTGATTGTGGCAGTGGCAACGATTGTGATTATCGCAATCTGGCTGGGCATCCTTGCACTGTTAGTCAGGCTGGATGTCGGCGGGTTTGGCTCCACCGTACTGTACCCGATTTTAAAAGATGTGCCGTATGTCAATAAAATCCTGCCGGAAGTAAGGGCAGAGGAAGGCGTTGATGCGGATTACCCGTATACGACATTAGAAGAAGCGATCGCACGTATCCAGGAGCTGGAAGGAGAGCTGGACGCCGCACAGCAGGCAAATAAAGACGGCGGCTCCCAGATCGAGGACTTACAGTCCCAGGTGCGCAAGCTGAAAAAATACCGCGATAACGAAGCAGAGTTTGAAGAGCTGCGCCAGGAATTTTATGAAGAAGTCGTGTTTGGCGACAAGGCGCCGGACATTGCCGAATACCAGAAGTTTTATGCGGCGATCAATCCAGACAATGCAGAAGTATTATATAAAGAAGTAGTCGAACAGCAGGAATACGACAGCAAGGTAGACGATTATGTCAAGACCTATTCTTCCATTAAGCCGAAGGAAGCAGCAGCGATCTTTAATTCTATGACCGATAACCTGTCGCTTGTAAAACGCATCCTGGAAAAGATGTCCGCATCAAGCAGGGGCGATATCCTCGCCGCAATGAACCAGGATACGGCGGCGAAGCTGACAGAGATGTTAGAGCCGTCCAAGCGGTAGTTAAGGGGGCAGTTGCAATGAGTGATGAAATTATAGCCTGGAATGAGATTGTAAAGAAGTATCCGAATTGCTGGGTTTTCCTGGAAAACTATACAAAAAGCGGATATGATATTGTCTCAGCAAAAGTAGTCGATACTGCCACTACAAAAGATCTGGCTGAAAAATATGTAAAATGGCGGGACAGCGGCAGAGATGTGATCCGGTGTTCCACAGTAGTGGATGATGTGATCAGTATTGGCATTATAGAAACAGGTGTAGGCTGTGGAATTTAATTTAACGGGTGACAGATATAAGCCCCTGGTTGAACTATATGAACCAAAATTGATTTGTCTGCTTGATTCTGGTGCAATGATACCAGTGTGGTGCGCTGGAGCACAGATGCTGACAGAAACCTTTGGAAGCAAACGGGATACCACTTGTAAGGCAGTGATCCGGGGGTTTGGAGGAAATGGTGAAATAGCTCCTATTTACAGATTGCCAGAGTTATATCTTACACAGACAATTTCTTTTAAAAATATGCCGGTTGCTCTATCTGACCGTTTGGAAAATAATAAGTTTGATATGGTTTTGCCAATTACTATTTTTAAAGAATTTGATATTATGTTTCAAATAGGAAAAGATCACAGGCTGGAATCAATAGCGTATCATACATTGTACAGTGCCAGAACGTATTTTTGTGATAAATATATGTATCAAGATGAGAACGGCAAGGTAATCAAAGACACAAATGGATGGATGTTCCTGAAAAGTGTCGGATGCTTTGCTCAGGAAGAATAGCTTATTTCAATTTATTTGTTCAAAGAGTACAAAAGTACTCATATACAAAACACCACCAGAAAGGAGGCAAAAGATGCCAGCAATACCATTTGTAACATCGAGCACAGAAACGACACCCGTCGCAGGTGTATCTGGCTCAAAACCACAAAAGCTTCAGGGCCTGCAAAGTACATTTACTAATTACATGAAGCAAAACTCTGCGTTTGGGCAGGCAGCACAGTCCGCAAAAGGCCAGCCGGCAGTCCCGCAGGCGAAAGCAGCCGACGGCAGCAGCAGCGTAAAGCAGCAATACGAGCAGTACCAGAGCAAGTCCGCTGCACAGGCAGATAAGGTAACAAGCGCCGACGGCAGCCAGGCGGATGCCAATGCGGTCAGCGAAGCAGTCGAAGAAGCCGTTTCTGAGATCAAGGAAAGCTTGAAAGAGAACCTTGGTGTCGACGACGAGCAGATTGAGGCGGCGATGGAGCTCCTTGGCTTGACACAGGCAGACTTGTTAAACCCGCAGCAGCTCGTAGCACTTGCCGTAGAGCTGACTGGCAGTGAAGATGCCGGAATGATGCTGTTTCACGGAGAGTTCCAGATTGTGATGCAGGATGCGTCGGCAATTACCAAAGAGCTGCTCCAGGAGCTTGGCATGTCGATGGAAGAGCTGATGACGCAGGTTCACGCAGCGATGGAAAACACGCAGCAGCCAATCGAAACGATGCTGCCGCAGGACCAGCCAGCCGATGCGCCGCAGCAGCAGGCACCACAGGAAGCAGCAGGAACACAGGAGACAGTCTCTCAGGCACCGCAGGAAACCGTACAGACACAGGATACGCCGCACACAGAGGCAGTACAGGCAAACCAGGCGTCACAGGCACAGCCGCAGGAGGAAGTAAAAGCCGTACAGGAGACACAGCAGACAGCTTCCACAGCAGAACAGCCGCAGGAGACAAAGCAGGTGCAGCAGGCACAAAACGAGCCGCAGCAGGAACAGGAACAAGCGCAGACACAGCAGACAGCACAGAATCAGACAGCAGACGCCTTGGCGAAAAATGACAGGGCACAGGATCAGCCGCGTTTTGACTTCCATGCAGGCGTACATCAGCAGGAACCTGGCGTAAACGTGCAGGCGCCGCAGAACCTTTCATCCGAAGCGCCGCTTCCACAGATCAATATGCAGGATGTCATCGACCAGATCGTAGAATATACGAGGGTCAATCTGTCCGAGGATGTCAAATCCATTGAGATGCAGCTCAATCCGGCAAATCTTGGAAAGGTATATCTGCATGTATCCGAAAAGCAGGGTGCGGTAACCGCACAGTTGACGGCGCAGAATGAAAATATCAAAGAAGCGCTTGTGCAGCAGGCGGCAATTTTAAAAGACAACTTAAACCAGCAGGGCATTAAGGTCGATGCGGTTGAGGTATCGGTTGGGACGCATGAATTTGAAAGCAACTTAGAGCGCGACGCCCACAGCCAGGAAGAACAGGCAAGACAGCAGGAAGAAAATAACCGCAGAAATTCCAGGCGCAGCATTCATTTAGGCGATCTGGACGGATTAGACGGCGTTTCCGGGCTGATGTCCGAAGAAGAGACGCTTGTCGCACAGATGATGCGCGATAACGGCAACAACGTGGATTTTAAAGCGTAAACGTTAAGAAAGCGCAAAAAAATGGAAATAAGATTGAATCCGCATTTAGAAACAGATATCATAAAAAAGAAGCAGCCGTTTCTTTTGTGATATAAATGAAGAAAAAGAAAGGAGAACATTTATGGCAGTTATTCAGGAAGTCCAAAATGGAAAATTAGTAGAAGATACCTCAGAATCTACTTCCAAGAAAAACGGATCGAAAAAAAACGTAGACAATACGATGGGCCAGGATCAGTTTTTACAGCTTCTCGTAGCGCAGATGCAGTACCAGGACCCGCTGGAGCCAACCAGCAATACCGAGTGGGTGGCGCAGATGGCGACGTTTTCGATGGTAGAGTCATTAAATGGCATGAAGGAGGAATTTGGCAAGCAGGCAGCCAATGACCTGGTCGGAAAATACGTATTTATCAACGACGGAGACAACGGCTTTGTCCGCGGAAAAGTAGATTATGTTACCAAAGAGGATGGCAAGACCAAGCTGTCTGTAAACGATAAGCTCTACGATATCGACAAGCTGGATACCGTATCGGACCAGGAATACTATGAAGGCGCGGTACTCGCAAAGGAACTGCATGACATGATACAGCTTCTGCCGAGTGAAAACAATGTGACGATCCAGGATGCAGGGCTCGTAAAGTCGGCGCGCGACGAATATGAAAAACTGACAGAGACACAGAAGAAGTTCGTAGACAAGGCAGACCTTGATAAGCTGACAGCTCTGGAAAACAGAATCGACGCATTTAAAGCGACAGAATTTACGCATACGGTGAACAACCTGCCGGCAGTCGGACAGATCGAATCCGCGGATGAAGAAACATTGGCAAAATACAGCGAACAGTACGACAAAGCGAAGGAGCTTTACGAAGGGCTGACCGAGAAGCAGCGCAAGAACATAGCCGAAGAGACGATCAAGCAGTACAATGCGGTCGGGGAAGCAATGAAAAAAGCGGCTGATAAGCTCAAACCAGACGGAGGAGCGGACGGCTCGGAAACAGACGTAGCAGCGATTTTAAATAAGATCCTTGCCGAGCTTCAGGCACAGAAAGACAACAGCGCCGCAGGAAATTAACAAGCCGTAATCTTTGCATGGTAGACATCGCAGGGAGGCTTTGGATATCAAGCAAAAGGATGGAGTTGACATTATGAACGGAATCGAAAAACAGTTCACTTCCATACAACAGATGACGGACCAGTATCTGACACAGAAAAAGGATGCTGCTCAGACAGAAGCCGATGGCTTACGCGTATCTTTTGAGGAAGTGCTCAGAAAGACCAGCCAGTCCAGGCAGGATGGGCAGGCAGCAGGCAGCAAGCCTTTGAAATTTTCCAAGCACGCATCGATGCGCTTAGAAAACCGCAACATCAGCCTTTCCAGAGAGCAGAACGAACGTCTGGAATCGGGTGTCAGAAAAGCAGGCGAAAAAGGAATCCAGGATTCCCTGGTGATCGTCGATTCACTGGCGTTTATCGTAAACATACCGAACAAAACGGTCGTAACGGCGTTAGATAAAAGTGAAGCAGACGAATCGATCTTTACCAACATTGACGGCGCTGTGATTATATAGGCTGGACCTATTGGGAGGCTGCGGCTTTGGAATGACGGAAGAAGCCGCGCAGCGCCTCATGCACCGCCGCCTTGCAGCAGCAGGGCGGCAGGCGTAAATATTTAAGTATGAATCAGGAGGTCATTACACTATGATGAGAGCATTATATTCGTCGGTATCCGGTCTTAAGACCCACCAGACGAAAATGGACGTAATAGGCAATAACATAGCAAACGTAAACACCGTCGGGTTTAAATCTTCCCGTACGACGTTCAGTACGATGATGTACCAGAACATGTCCTTTGCTTCCGGCGCAAATGCCCAGACAGGCAGAGGCGGTGTCAATGCCAAGCAGATTGGCCTTGGAACTACATTTGCATCTACAGCGATCGATATCGATACCGGCGGCGCATCCGAGTCTACCGGAAAAGCATTCGACTTAAAGCTGTCTGATAAAAACTCCACGAGCTTTTATATCGTAAACACCGGAACAGAAAATGTATTTACAAGAGCAGGCGCGTTCTATGTAGACGGCGCAGGCAACCTTTGTATGGAATCTACCGGATACCAGGTTATGGGATGGCAGGTAGATGCGAATGGGAATATCAGGAAGGATACGGTATCGCCGCTTCGGATTATGTCTGCGGAAAACCAGACATCGAATCCTGAGTATACGACAAGGGCGGTTTGCTCTGGCATTTTGGATGATAATACTTCAAATGTAAATTCCGATCAAGGTTATGCGATGAACTTAAACTTCTATGATAATCTGGGGTATTCTTATACAGCGAAGTTTGCTGCGCAGAAGATGAGTGAAGATGGGCAGTATTCGATCAACTTGACAGATATTATAGACAGTAATGGAAAGTCTATTTTAACAAATGATACAGTAGGGCTTGCTCAGTTATGGGGCGGCGGACAGGGTACCAATGTCGATATTACAAACAGCTACAAAGTAGCTGATGGAATGGGAAATGCATTTGGCGCGATCGTTAGTCAGATACGGACAGATAATAATAATCAGTTGGTATATAATTTTAAATCAGAATATTTGAATGAAATTTTATCTCCAAATGATAAATCTAAGAAGCTTCCAGATGGATTGATTGCGCGTTACACCATCACTACAACACCTGGACAGAACGGTGCGGCAGATACACAAACAGCAGCGAAATTGGAGTTTGTTGACAGTAGTGGTGCTGTTGTTGATGTATCACAATATAGTGGCGGCGGAAATAGTGATCCATGGACGATAACTACTGGAGACGGAGCCACATCAGGGATTGTAAAGACAATTACAGTTGCGCAGACGCTGAAAGATATGTACAATTCTGGTCAGATTTCTCAAACAGATGGTCAATATGTACTGACTGCCAGCCAGGTGAAGAAATTAATGACGGATTTTAATGACACGAGTTATTATCCAGAAACAGCAAGTGTTGTGTATAATGCTACGACAGGACAGCTTGAATGGTTGGGAGGGCAAGCTCCTACGGTTACGCCACCTACTGGGCAGACCTTGTTTAATCCAGCTACGTTGTCTGGCATGAACAGGACAGACAGCCTTATGAATTATTTGAACCAGGGATTTATTGAAATACCTGCAAATAGCGTTAATTCAATGGGAGTATTTACGACAGATGTTCCTAGTGATGCGATCATTCGCTACGTACCTGGCGACAGGGGCGCATGGTCTTATACGGTAGTAACTCCGGGAACAGACGGTTATATGGCGCAGTTTTCTACAGCAGACGGTTCCTTAACCTATATTGGTTCGGATGGAAATAAAACACAGACTTTGCGTCTATCCAATTACCAGATAAACGACAATCCGTTTTCTGATATCGAGATTGACTTCTCAACCTTAAAGAACCTCTCCAACGGCGCATCTTCCACCGCAGCAATGGCGCCAGGCAACGCAGGCGAAGGCGAAGGCAAAGAAGTCGGCGCACTGATCGGGCTTTCGGTAAACCAGTCCGGCATGATCTACGGCAGCTACAGCAACGGCAATACGACACTGCTTGGGCAGATCGCTGTCGCGCGTTTTGCTAATGCTTCCGGTTTGGAGAGCATTGGTGAGAACTGCTACCGTACCACGATGAACTCCGGCCAGTTCGACGGCATCGGCGTAGAGATGGATTCGGACGGTTCCACGATTGACAGCGGTACTTTGGAAATGTCCAACGTAGACCTGGCAACAGAGTTTACCATGATGATTACGACACAGCGTGGCTATCAGGCGAACTCCCGTGTCATCTCAACCTCGGACAGCATTCTGGAAGAGCTTGTAAATCTTAAGAGATAATAAGTGATACAACGGCTGGAGGCTGGGTTGCGAAAGCACCGCAAACCCAGCCAGAACCCAGCCGCTGTATTTTGTAGGCAGGCGCTGCCGAAAGGCAGGCTTTCAAAACGGGGCAGGTCGCTTTACGGCAGCGTCTGCCCACAAGATACAGCGGCATCCAACAGCCAGGAAACTGCAACAGATTACGTACAACCTCATCCCACAGCCGCATGAAGGAGGCCGTAAGCATGATTGAAGTAACAAGACTGAACGATACGAAACTGCTGATTAATTCAGACCAAATCGAATTCGTCGAAGAAACTCCCGATACCGTCATTTCTTTTTTATCTGGAAAAAAAATAATTGTAAAAGAAAGTAGACAAGAGATACAAAATCTAGTAATATTATATAGAAGGAAAATATTAAATGATTGTCTAATATTCCGCGGCGGGGCAGAGCAGGCATAGACGTACGGAGTGTTATACAAGAGAAAAATTTAATGGTAGGTGAAAAAATTGGATATAGCAACTTTATTAGGATTAGTAATTGGTATTCTTATGATGATCTTTGGTATGACATTCAGTACGGATACCATGTCATTTAATTTTCTTGTCATTACGGATTCCTTTGTGGATATTCCGTCCGTTCTGATTACGCTCGGCGGTTCCCTCTGCGGGGTTATCGGTTGTAACAAGCTGCCGGATACGATTAATTCTTTTAAGGCGTTTGCACTGACGTTCAAGCAGCCGAAGGCAGACGCGGCGGAGGCGATCCGCAACATTATCAGCATGTCGAATATCGCCAGAAAAGAAGGCTTGCTCGCACTGGAAGAAGCAGCAAACGGTGTGGAAGATGAATTTTTGAAAAAGGGCATTATGCTCGTTGTCGATGGTACAGACCCGGAGCTGGTGCGCGGCATTCTGGAGACAGACCTTTCGTGCATCGAAACCAGGCATAAAACGGTCATTGCTTTCTATGAAAAGTGGGGCGCGTTAGGCCCTGCGTGGGGTATGATCGGTACGCTGATCGGTTTGATCAAGATGTTAAAGGACTTAGACGATCCTTCCTCGATCGGCCCGAACATGGCAGTTGCGCTGTTAACGACATACTATGGTTCCGTAATTGCAAACTGGCTCTGTGACCCGACAGCATCCAAGCTCAAAGTCAATAATGACATTGAGATGATGGTCAAGGAGATTACAGTCGAAGGGCTTTTGTCGATACAGGCAGGGGAAAACCCGCGTGTGATTGAAGAAAAATTGAAATCCTTCCTGGCTCCGTCCGTTCGTGAAGGATTAAACGGCGGCGGCCCAGGCGGTGAAGGCGGTGAATAACGATGGCTAGACAAAAACAGGAAGAAGCACCAAAAGGCTCGCCTGCGTGGATGGCGACATTTAGTGATTTGATGAACCTGCTGCTTTGCTTTTTCGTACTTTTATTTTCAATGTCCTCGGTCGATGAGGAGAAATTTGAACAGTTGATCGCGTCGCTTCAAAGCCAGTACAGTATTTTAAATGGCGGCGGCTCTTCGGTCGGCGACGGCAATATGATTTCGGCAGGCATTAACCAGATGCAGAAGTACGACGTCTATTTTAATCCAAAGGCGACAAGCTCAGGCGACGGCAAGTCGGATGCTGAGGAAAAGGATATTTTACATACGCTTGCCGACGACGACGGGGCGAACCATTTTCCAGAAGAAGGCTTTGCAGACCGTGAAGGCCAGGAAGAGGGGATCGAAGCCGCCAGGGATCAAAGCGACAACCAGGTGGCGGGGATGGAAAATACCGAGATGACGGAACTGGCTGCACAGGAGCTGGTAGAAGAAGCCGAGGTCCGTGAGTCTGAGCAGATGGCAGAAAAGGTCGAGCGCCTGCTGCAAAAATATGGGATTCAGGATATGGTGGATGTGGAATTTAACGCACAGTATGTAACAATGACGTTAAACGGCGCGATTTTATTTGCGTCCGGTTCATCTGACTTAGCGCAGGATGCGCTGCCTTTGGTCGACAAGATCGGGAAAATACTGCGCAGGTTTAACAGCCATACGATTGAGATTGAGGGGCATACGGACAATGTGCCGGTGCACAATGCACGCTTCCCGGATAACAATGTGCTGTCAATGTACCGTGCGCTGTCGGTTGCGGACTATCTGCGGAGTACGACGTCGATCGACCCGTCGAGCATCAAATCGTCCGGGAGAGGCGATTATGTGCCGATTGCAGATAACGGAACGCCGGAAGGACGCGCGCAGAACCGCAGGGTCGAGATCAAGGTGATGAATTCATATAATTCCGACCAGAACGAAAAGACAAAGTGAAGAAAACAGGATTGTTGGAATTGAATAAATAGTAAAGTAAAAGGATGGGAAAACAGATGAAGAAAAATTTAATGTCTGTATTGATTATGGCACTTGTATTTGTCAATGTAGTACTTTCCGCAGTCATCATGATTACGCTTGTGCCGGCTGCAAAGCAGTCCAATGAGCTGATTACAAAAGTAAGCAGCGCGATTGAGCTTGAGCTTGAAGGCGGAAAGGTGTATAATGCAAATACGATCCCGGTAGACAATACGTCCGTTAAGACGCTGACCGGGGAAGATGTAAAGACGTTTACGTTAAAGAGGGATACGGACGGCAAAGATCATTATGTCGTTACAAGAGTCTCGATTACGATGGATAAAACGGACAGTGATTACGAAGAGAAAGCTCCGCAGATTGAACAGGAAGGAAGAGAGGTTCTTTTGCAGGAGATTGTGTCGAATACATTTCTGAATTATACTTATGATGAGATACGTTCACCGGATGGACAGGTCAAAGTCCGCAATGACATGCTCTTGCAGATGCAGGAACTGTTTGATTCAGATTTTATCGTTGCTGTGAATTTCTCTGAAACAAATTACCAGTAAACAATTCTCAAAAAATATATGACAGGTGGTGAGATTCATGGCTGATGTTCTGTCTCAAAGCGAGATAGATAATCTACTGAAGGCGCTCAGCAGCGGCGAGGTCGACGTAGATGAAATGAAAGATACAGAAGAGAAAACAGTCAAGAATTATGATTTTGCAAGGCCTTCCAAATTTTCAAAGGAGCATCTTAGGACGCTGGAAATTATTTTTGAACATTATGGGCGTCTGCTGTCGACCAACCTTCCTGTGTATTTAAGGAAAAATATACAGGTAGAGGTAGTCAATTCGGAAGCGCAGACGTATTCGGAGTTCGCCAACTCGCTTTCTAATCCGATGCTCTTAGGGGTGATTAACTTTTCACCGCTAAAGGGAAATATATTGCTGGAGATGGCGACGAACATCGGCTATGCCATGGTAGACAGGATGTTGGGAGGCTTGGGAGAGCCTTTGGCAAAAGCGCGGGAGTTTTCAGAGATTGAGCTTTTAATTATTGAAAGGCTTTTGACGGTCTGCGTGAACCTTTTAAGAGAGCCATGGAAAAATGTAGTGCAGTTGAATCCTCGTCTGGAGCGTATCGAGACAAACTCACAGTTTGCGCAGATTATTTCGCCGAGTGAGATGATCGCGATTGTTACGATCAATATTAAGATCGGCGAGGTCGAAGGGCTTATGAACGTATGCCTTCCTTATATTACGCTCGACCTTGTAATGGATAAGCTGAATACAAAGTTCTGGTATTCCAGCCAGCAGGAAAAAGAAGAAATCTCCTACAGCAATATGGTGGAAAGCCTGCTGGAAAAAGCGCCGATACCTGTCAAAGCAGTGTTGGGCAACAGTGCTTTTTCAATCAGTGATTTTGCAAGGCTGCAAGTTGGTGATATTATCCGTCTGGATACAAAGGTTGAAGATGAACTGAGTGTTTATGTCGGCAGTATGAAAAAGTTTACAGCTCTTCCCGGTGTGTCGGGTGATGATTACGCAGTCAGGATAACGTCAATTATTAGAGAGGAATAGAGTAGATTATGGATGGAGTATTATCACAGGAGGAGATCACGGCACTGCTTCAAAACGGTGGAGATGCGCCTAGTGCGGCTCCCGCAGGCTCGGGTGAGATGCAGGTTACGGCGGATGAACGTGATACAATTGGTGAGATTGCAAATATCAGTATGGGTACGGCGGCTACGACCCTGTTTTCTCTGGTGAACCATAAGGTAGATATCTCTACGCCGGTTGTGGATATGGCTACCTGGGACGATATCGTAAACCAGTATGAACGGCCGTGCGTATTTATCCGTATCGCCTATACGGTGGGCTTGGATGGCAGCAATCTGTTAGTATTAAAGGAGCAGGACGTCAAGGTCATTACAGACCTGATGATGGGCGGCGACGGCATGAATACGGAAGGAGAGCTGGGAGAGCTGCACTTAAGCGCGATCAGCGAAGCGATGAACCAGATGATGGGTTCGGCTGCGACGTCCCTTTCTTCCATGCTCGAAAAGACCATTGATATCAGCCCGCCTGAAGCAAACCTGATCGACTTAAAGGACAGCCTGGATGAAAAAGAGATTGATGAATTTTTAGCGGGGGATTTTATCAAGATTTCCTTTAAGATGGAGATTGGGGATCTCGTAGACAGTACCATTATGCAGCTATATCCGATTTCTTTTGCCAAAGAGATGTGTGAAAGCGTCAAGAGCAATATGACGAAGGATATGCAGGAAAATACGACTCCCGCTCCGGCGCCTCAGCCGCAGGCAGCGCCTCAGCCAGCCGCACCGCAGCAGCAGATGATGGGGGCGCAGCAGCCAATGATGGGACAGCCAATGATGCAGCAGCAGATGCCGATGATGGGACAGCCAATGATGCAGCAGCAGATGCCGATGATGGGACAGCCAGTCAATGTGCAGCAGGCACAGTTCCAGAGTTTTTCCGGCGACTTTAACCCGGCGATTTTCCAGAAAGAAAATATCGACCTGATTATGGACGTACCTCTGGAGGTTACCGTAGAGCTTGGCAGGACGACGAAATCCATTCAGGAAATTCTTGATTTTGCACCGGGTACGATTATTGAGCTGGACAAAATCGCGGGAGAGCCGATCGACGTACTTGTAAACGGAAAGTATGTCGCAAAAGGAGAGGTAGTTGTAATCGAGGAAAGCTTTGGTGTAAGGATTACAGAAATTATAAAATAATTTGCTAACATTTATTGTTTTATGTTATAATAGGTAAAGAATCTCCAGACGGAGAAAAACAATAATATTAGAAAATAAGGGAGAACGTATATTATGGCAAAGAAAGTATTAATTTGTGATGACGCAGCTTTTATGAGAATGATGATCAAGGACATCTTATCTAAAAATGGCTATGAAATCGCCGCAGAAGCTGAGAACGGCGTGAAGGCTGTTGAAAAGTACAACGAGACAAAGCCGGATCTTGTACTGATGGATATTACGATGCCGGAGATGGATGGTATTCAGGCGTTAAAGGCGATCAAAGAGATAGACGCTAATGCATGTGTCATTATGTGTTCTGCAATGGGGCAGCAGGCAATGGTTATTGAGGCGATCCAGTCCGGTGCAAAGGACTTTATTGTAAAACCGTTCCAGGCAGAGCGTGTATTGGAAGCTGTGAAAAAAGTAGTTGGTTAATATGATGCTCATAGCTTCAGGTGTCTCCATGTGGAAAAGTCTGGGACAACTGATCTGGGTTCTGATTCTATTTGTCCTTGTATTGCTGCTTACTTTGCTGACTACACGCTTCATAGCAAAGTATCAGCGTGGGCAGATGCAAGGCAGCCAGAATCTTAGGATTATAGAGACAATGAGTGTGTCAGCAAATGGCTACATACAGATTATAGAAGCAGGAGATGTATACCTTGTCATTGCAGTGAGCAAAGACCATATCGAAAAGCTGGCGGAGCTGTCAAAAGACCAGCTAACGCTGCGGGCGCAGCCTGACGCAAAGCCTGTAGCCGACATGGGTGAAAGTTTCCATGACATTCTTGACAAAGTGAAAAAACATCTTCCAAAAAAATAAGGCAGATTGTTAGAATGAGTACAGGAAAGAAAAAATATTGCATGGCGTCATTTATGCTTGCCATAGTGACGCTTACCATTTGTTTGGTGTTTTGCACGCACGGGCAGGCGTATGCCGCTGCGCAGGACAATGTCGGCAGTTTTGATTCTGCACGGGGTGAGGAAGAACCGTCTCCAGATTATAACGACGGCCTGTGGATTAGCTGGCCAAATGAAGAAGGCGGCATTTCGGCTCCGATTCGGATGCTGATTGTGCTTACGGTGCTTTCCTTAGCGCCGGCAATTTTAATTATGCTGACCTCTTATACGAGGATCATTGTTGTCCTGCATTTTGTAAGGACCGCTTTAGGTACACAGTCGTCTCCGCCAAACCAGGTGCTAGTCGGACTGGCGCTTTTTTTAACAGCATTTATTATGGCGCCGACATTTACAGAGGTAAATGAAAAAGCGCTGAAACCGTTAGACAGAGGTGAGATTACCTTAGAAACAGCAATGGAAGAAGCCCAGTTGCCGTTTCGTGAGTTTATGTATCCGAAGATACAGGAAAAAGATGTCAATATGTTCTGCGAGATCGCTGGCGTTACGTATGAGACAGTTGATGATATCCCTATGACAGTGCTGATTCCAAGCTTTGTGGTCGGCGAGCTGCGTGCGGCGTTTATTATCGGATTTATCATATACATTCCATTTATTGTTATCGATATGGTCGTATCGAGCGTATTGATGTCCATGGGTATGATGATGCTTCCGCCTACAACGATTTCCATGCCGTTTAAAATCCTGCTGTTTGTATTGGCTGACGGATGGAATCTGGTGATTGGCGAGCTGGTCAAGACTTTTTACTAGCTTGCGCAAAACGGATAAAGGAGGAATTCTATGCTTACAGAAGGCCAGGTTATGGATATATCCAGAGAGGCTATTTATACGATTATATTAACATCTGCGCCGCTTTTGCTTACATCCTTAATCGTCGGGCTGATTATCAGTATTTTTCAGACTGTTACGTCGATTCAGGAGCAGACGCTGACGTTTGTGCCAAAGATCCTTGCCGTGTTTGCAGTGATGCTGCTCGTCGGAGCCTGGATGTTAAACAATATGTCCGGCTTTATGGTACAGTTATGGTCTGATTTCAGTATGTATGTTTGATAAGGATAGGATAGTATCATGTTCAGTGCAACGTACTCCTTACAGACATTTGAATATTTCCTGTTAATTTTAGTCCGAATTTCTGCCTGTGTGTTTGCCGCGCCTTATTTTAATATGAGAGGCATTCCAGCACGGACAAAAATCGGGATGGCAGGCTGCATTGCGATTCTGCTGACGGGCGTATTGCCGGATCAGGACCTTGCTTACACAGGTATAATGGAATATGGAGTTATTGTAATCAAGGAAGGAATTACGGGCTTGCTGATTGGTTATTCAGCCAGTATCTGTAATTCTATTGTTTTGTTCGCGGGTGCGTTGATTGATATGCAGGTGGGGCTTTCCATGGCACAGGAGTTTAACCCGATGACGCAGATGCAGGAGAGCATTACCGGCAACTTTTACAACTATATGGTTATGCTGATGATGCTTGCCACCAATATGTATCAATATGTGCTGCGCGCGGTCTGTGAGTCCTACCAGCTCATTCCGGTCAACCAGCAGGTGTTCCAGTGGGAATATCTGCTTAAGGGGATTACGGATTATATGTCGGCTTTGATTATTTTGGGATTTCGGATTACGCTGCCGGTCTTTGCCTGTATGATGGTCGTCAACTGCGTACTGGGCATTATGGCAAAGGTGTCGCCGCAGATGAATATGTTTGCGGTCGGTATGCAGCTTAAAGTGTTAATCGGGCTTGTAGTGATGTTTTTTGCAGTGATGCTGCTGTCGGATGTGACAAGCTCTGTGGCACAGGAGATGAAGCGGCTGGTCGTATATATGGTAAAAGGAATGTATGCTGGTGAATAAAAAGAAGTGGGAGATGCCGTTAGACCTGCAATGGTTTGCCAAAGACGGGGAAGGCGGGGAAAAAACAGAAGAGCCTACCGCGAAAAAGCTGACAGACGCCAGAAACGACGGCAAGGTCGCAAAGAGCAGGGAACTGGACAATGCAGTAGGGCTGCTGCTGCTGTTTGTATTATTACAGGTGACGATGTCCAATCTTGGGGGCGGGATGCTGGGCATGTTTGATACCTTTTACAACCGGATTCCTGAGTATGTGAAAGAAAACGGCAGGGGAATGTCCGGCAGGGCGGTATCGCAGATCTTACAGCCGGCGATTACAAATATGCTGTTTATGGTACTGCCGTTTTTTGCCGTTGGTTTTTTCGCTATGGTCGTCATTAATATCCTTCAGGTAAAGTGGAAGGTGACGACAAAGCCGTTAAAGCCGGATTTTAAAAAATTTAACCCGATCAATGGATTCAAGCGGATCTTTTCCAAGGATTCACTGATGGAGCTGCTAAAGTCCATTGCGAAAATCGGCCTGATTTTATGGGTGGCATATTCTTCCATTATGGAACATCAAAGGAACCTGCTCCTTTTGTATGATATGTCTCTGATGCAGGCGATTATGCTGGTTGGCTCGGTCGTGATCGATACGGGCATGAAGATCTCAATGGCTTATTTTGTTATAGCGATTGTGGATTTTATTTATCAGAAGTGGAAGTTTAAAGACGAGATGAAGATGACCAAGCAGGAGGTCAAAGACGAGTATAAAAATACCGAGGGTGATCCGCAGATCAAAGGAAAGCAGCGCCAGAGGATGCGCGAGGCATCACAAAGGCGTATGATGCAGGATGTGCCGAAGGCGGACGTTGTCATTACGAACCCGACACATTATGCGGTAGCGCTCAAATATGACGCAGAGGATGCGCAGGCGCCGATTGTGCTTGCCAAAGGTACCGATTACCTGGCACTCCAGATTAAAGAAAAAGCGAAAGAAGCAAAAGTAGAGATTGTGGAAAACAAGCCGCTGGCGCGTATGCTGTACGCGAACGTAGAAATCGGAGAGGAGATTCCGCCGGAACTGTACCAGACGGTGGCAGAGATCCTGGCAGCGGTATACCGTATGAAAAACAAGCTGTAAATAGCGCAGAAAAACAAAACAGAGAACAAAAAAGAATATACGCAGAAACATATACGAAAAAGAACAGACAAAAATGCATAGCGCACAAAAATTACAGCGGAAAAACTAAGCAAAATTGATGCAGGTATTTTAGAATAAAAGATTAAGAGAAGTGAAGAAATGAAAGAACAGATTGATGCCGGAAACGGCGGCAGATGTAAAAATACGAAGGAAAGGTGGGATGGGCAAAAATGAAGAAAGCGGATGTAGGCGTTGCGTTGTACTTACTGGCGGCGGTTGTATTCTTTATTGTACCAATCCCGAACCAGTTGTTGGATGTGATGCTGGCGCTGAATATCTCGGTTGCGCTGGTAGTATTGTTTAACTGTCTGTTTGTGCAGGAGGTTCTGGACATGTCCTTTTTCCCGACCTTGCTGTTATTTACGACGATCTTTCGGATTGCGCTGAACGTATCTTCCACCAGGCTGATCTTAACGACCGGTGACCCGGGAAATGTCGTTGCAACATTTGGCGCGTTTGTCGGCGGCAATGATATTATCGTCGGCGCCATTGTCTTTATTATTCTGGTTATTATCCAGTTTGTAGTCATTAATAAAGGTTCGGAGCGTGTATCCGAGGTAACGGCGCGTTTTACACTGGACGCGATGCCTGGAAAGCAGATGGCGATCGACGCGGACTTAAATACAGGCGCGATCGACGACAGGGAAGCAAGGAACCGACGTGAAAAAATACAGATGGAATCCGCGTTTTTCGGCTCCATGGATGGTGCTACGAAGTATGTAAAGGGAGACGCGGCTGCGGGCCTTTTAATTACAGGCATCAACCTGGTCGGCGGCACGGTGATGGGGATGACGCGCGAAAGCCTGGAAGCGGTGGACGCGCTGCAAAAATATGGAATCCTCACGATCGGCGACGGCCTGGCGTCCCAGATGCCTTCCCTGATGATCTCTCTTGCGACAGGTATTTTGGTTACGAAGGCTTCCAAAGAGGCAGATTTCAGCGAAGTGCTTGTCTCGCAGCTTTTTGGCATTCCAAAAGTATTGTACTTAGTCGGCATGACGCTTGCCTTTTTAGGCATTACAACACCGTTAAATACAGGGCTGTTTATCGCGTTTGGGCTGATGTATATCATTGTTGGCAGAGGCATGGACAAAAGTATGGCGGTCGAAGCGATTGAGGAAGAGACGTCGCAGGCAGAGGAAGAGGCGGAGGAGATCAGAAAGCCGGAAAATGTCGTATCCTTGCTACAGGTAGACCCAATCGAACTGGAGTTTGGCTATGGGATTATCCCGCTTGCCGACGTCAACCAGGGCGGCGACTTATTAGACCGTGTCGTTATGATACGAAGGCAGATTGCCTTAGAGCTTGGTACGGTCGTGCCGATTATCCGCCTGCGCGACAATATCCAGTTAAATCCAAACCAGTACATTATTAAGATCAAAGGCATCCAGATTACAGAAGGCGAGATTTTATTCGACCACTATATGGCAATGAATCCGGGTTATGTAGAAGAGGAGATTACGGGGATTCCTACGTTTGAGCCGTCGTTCCACCTGCCGGCGATCTGGATTACCGAAAGCCAGAGGGAGCGCGCCGAAAGCCTTGGCTATACCGTAGTAGACCCGCCTTCCATTATCGCGACCCATTTGACGGAGGTGATCCGCAGCCATATTGCAGAGCTGCTGACAAGGCAGGATGTACAAAACCTGATCGACAATGTAAAGGAAAACAATCCGGTACTGATCGACGACCTTGTGCCGAAGCTGCTTGGCATCGGCGAGATCCAGAAGGTACTACAGAACCTGCTTGCCGAAGGCATCTCAATCCGCGACCTGCTTACGATTTTTGAGACGCTTGCTGACCATGCGGCGACGTCCAGGGATACCGACGTCCTGACGGAGTATACGCGCCAGGCGCTGAAACGGGCGATTTCCAGCCGCTACTTTATGCCGAATGAAGCAACGAGCGTGATTACGCTTGACCCGAATATCGAACAGGAGATTATGTCGTCAGTCAAGCAGACAGAACAGGGGGCGTATTTAACGATCGACCCGGAACGGACCAAGTCGATTATGGCATCAGTGGAGACAGAGATTGCAAAGCTGGAAAATCTCGGCAAAAATCCGATCGTTGTTACCTCACCGATTGTGCGTATGTATTTTAAGAAAATGACAGAGGAATATTTTAAAGACTTGATCGTAGTGTCTTATAATGAAATAGATTCAAATGTGGAATTACAGTCAGTAGGGATGGTGACAGCATAAATGACAATCAATAAATTTCAAGGCAAGACTGAGAGCGAGGCGATCGAAAAGGCAAAAAAGGAAATGGGGCCGGACGTCGTGATTATGAGTGTCAAGACAGTCAAGCCAAAAGGGGTTTTCCGGGCGTTTAAAGGAATCGTGTACGAGGTGACAGCCGCCCTTGAGGAAAATGTGCCTGATAAAACGAACCAGCCTGCGCAGCAGGAGGCGGCGCAGCAGGTAAGAAAGCCAGAGAGCATCAACCTTGCCGCAGATGAAGCGATCCGCATACCGATGGGCACGCAAAACCGCCTGGACGAGACAGCGGGGCGCGTCCTCCAGCAGCTTAAGCAGCAGGGCAGCCACGAGCAGGCAATGCCAGCCGTGGGCGCCGCGCCAGGCGCATTCGCGCACGCGCCGTCAAATACCTCGGCAATTGAGGAACGGCTGGACAGCCTGCAAAGCCTGCTGGAAGACCGTATCTCGGCGGAAAAGAAAAATCAGGAGGAAGGCATGAGTGCGGCAAATGACCAGGCGCAGGAAGGGTTTTCGTTTGTAAAAATGCTCTATCAGACACTTTTAGATAATGAAGTAGATGAAAAATATGCCAACCAGATCTTGGATGAGCTGGAAAAAATTACGAATAAGGGCAGCAATATCGATTATATTTTATCGCATATTTACCAAAAGCTCGTACTGAAATTCGGCCAGCCAAAGCCGATCGAGTTTGCAGGCTCCAAGCCGACTGTCGCCTTTTTTATCGGCCCGACAGGTGTTGGCAAGACGACGACGATTGCTAAGGTGGCGTCGCGCTACAAGGTCGACGAAGGCAAAAAGGTGGCGTTTTTGACCGCGGACACCTACCGGATCGCGGCGACAGAGCAACTTCGGACATATGCCAATATTTTGGATATGCCGTTAACTATTGTATATTCGGCGGAGGAGGTCAGGGACGCGGTTAGCGGCCTGTCAGAATATGACCTGATCCTTGTCGATACCGCGGGATTTTCCCATAAAAACGCAGCGCAGTGCGAGGATGTGAAAAAACTGATCGGCGGGCTGTCCGCGAATGTGAAGGCGGAGACCTATCTGGTCTTAAGCGCTACGACAAAATACCGCGATTTGCAGGAAATGTGCGACACCTATCAGGCATTTGCGGATTATAAGCTGATCTTTACCAAGCTGGATGAAACCTCATGCTACGGCAACCTGTTAAATATCCATCTGTATTCAGGGGCAGACTTATCTTATGCGACTTATGGACAGAATGTGCCGGATGATATAGAAGTATTTGATACACAGAAGATTGTTAAGAAATTACTTGGAGGGGATTGAGTATATGGATCAGGCAGAACAACTGAGAAACGTGGTAAAATCAAAGCAGCCCCGTTCCGTATCCAAAGCAAGGGTTATTACGATAACAAGTGGCAAAGGCGGGGTTGGAAAATCAAATATCGCTGTCAACCTTGCTGTCCAGCTTCGCAGGCTTGGGAAAAAAGTCATTATTTTCGACGCGGATATGGGCCTTGCCAATGTTGAGGTTATGTTTGGCGCAATCCCGAAATATAATCTAAGTGATATGATCTACCATGGTAAGAAGATGGAGGAAATCATTACCGAGGGCCCAATGGAGATCGGATTTATCTCCGGCGGAAATGGGATTACCGGGATGAATAATTTAACGAAAAACCAGCTTTCCAGGCTGGTCAACAATTTAAACGAGCTGGACGGGCTGACCGATTTTATCCTGATTGATACAGGCGCCGGCATTGCCAACAATGTGATGGAGTTTGTAGCGTCAAGCCCTGAGGTGCTGCTGGTCTTAACGCCTGAGCCAAGCTCTTTGACAGATTCCTATTCGTTAATTAAGGCACTGTATGGGAATCCCGGGTTTGTGCGGCATGGCACCAATATTGAAGTAGTTGTCAACCGGACGGTGTCTGTAGACGACGGGCAGGTTGTCTATGAGAAGCTAAGCTCTGTGATTTCCAAGTTTTTACAGGGCGAGGTACATTTTTTCGGCACGATTCCGCAGGATGGGCTGTTAGAAAAATCGGTGCGTGCGCAGAAGATTGTTTCCATGACGGCGCCGAACGCAAGGTCGGCAAAAGCATTTGAGCGTTTGGCTGTCAGCCTGATTGAAGGCGAGCCGAACATCGAACCGGACCGGCAGGGGATTAAGGAGCTGTTTTATAATTTTTTTAAATAACCTTTGTTACAGACAGAGAACGTAATAATCCAAAAAGAGAGAGAAAGAAGTTCTGATGCGTTATGAAAAAAAATATTTTAGTTGTAGATGATTCTGCACTCATGAGGAGGGCTATTTGTGATATAATCAACTCAGGTGATGAGTTTGAAGCGACAGATACATGCAGAGACGGGCTGGAAGCATATGAGAAGATCAAAAACAACAGCTATGATGCCGTACTTTTGGATATTAACATGCCAAGGATGAATGGACTGGAGCTTCTGCAAAAACTGCAAAAAGAGAATATTCGTGCCACCGTGGTTGTCGTCAGCTCCTTAGCAAAGGAGGATGCCAAGATCACGATACAGGCAATGGAGTATGGCGCGATCGATTTTATTACAAAGCCGGAAAATATCATTGAGGCAAAGGGCTTGCAGTTCCGCAGGGAACTAAGCAGCCTGTTAAATTCCATACTTCCGCAGTCAAGGCAGGCAAAAGCGCCTGCGGTGCAGCCAGTGCTTGTCCGGCCGATGACAGGAAAGCCAGTGCCTGCTGGCGCAGCGGTAAAGCCGTCGGGAGCAGCCGCGCCGAAGCCGACGTCGGCTGCTGCAAGGGCATCGCTGTCCGCAGCCGCGGCGCGTGCGTCAGTAGCAGCCGCAAATACAGGCGCTGCGTCCGCGTCAGCCGGAAATTCGACACGGACTGTGCCGCGCAAGGCGTCTGCGGGAGGCGGCGGGCAAAAGCTGATTGCGCTTGCGTGCTCAACCGGAGGGCCAAAGTCACTGCAAAGCGTGATTCCATATCTGGATAAAAATATGGACGCGCCGATGGTGCTTGTACAGCATATGCCGACCGGATTTACAAAGTCCATGGCGGAGCGGCTCAATGAGCTGAGCAAGGTTCAGGTAAAGGAAGCGCAGGAGAACGACGTCCTGAAAAAAGGGTGCGTCTATGTGGCTCCGGGCGGCTACCATCTGGAAGTTGTGGCGGCAAAGGACGGTACGCATAAGATCCATCTGTCCGATGCTCCGGCGATCGGAGGGCTGCGCCCATGCGCCAACGTGATGTATAAGTCGCTGCGGCGCTGCGCCTATGATGAGATTGTCTGCGTCGTTTTAACGGGCATGGGGGCGGACGGTACGGACGGGATCAAAGACCTGAACCGTGCCAAGCCGATCTATGTAATTGCCCAGGATGAGCCGACCTGCGTCGTATACGGGATGCCAAAGGCGATTGCGGAGGCAGGGCTTGTGGATGAAGTAGTGCCGCTTACGAATATTCCCAAAAGAATAATTAATCAAGTGGGGGTAAAATAAGATGGATGTAAGTCAGTATCTTGAGATATTTATTGATGAGACAGCAGAGCATATCCAGAGCTTAAGTGACAATATTATGGCGCTGGAAAATGAGCCGGAAGACCATGACGTCATCAATGAGATCTTCCGCGCGGCGCATTCCCTAAAGGGGATGGCTGGTACGATGGGCTTTAAGCGGATGCAGCATTTGACGCATGATATGGAGAATGTATTCCAGGAGGTGCGCAACGATAAGATCAAGGTCAACGGCGATATTATCGACGTGCTGTTTCAGTGCCTGGATGCGATCGAAGGCTACCTGAATATTATCAAGGAGACATCCGATGAAGGGACCAATGACAACGAGGGTATTATCGCGGCGTTAAACGGCATTTTAAACGGAAATACCGCGCCTGCGGCAAAGGACGCGAATGCGGCTGATGCTGCCGGCTTGGAGGATAAAGCGGCACCGGCTGAGGATGCGGCGCCGGGCGCGCATGTGAAAAAATACTTAACGATGAACCTTACCGAAGCGGACCGTGAAACGCTCAAAAACGCGGAGGACAGCGGAAAGGTACTGTTTGGGTTTACCGTATATGTACAGAAGGAATGCCTGTTAAAGGCGGCGAGAGCGTTTTTGGTATTTAAGGCGATCGAGGAATTTGGAGAGATCGTTGTCTACCAGCCAAGCGCACAGGATATTGAAGATGAAAAGTTTGACCTGGATTTCAGCTTTATCATTACCTCGGATGAGGAAGGCGTAGACAAATTCCTGTCCTCGGCAAAGGCAGTATCTGAGATTGAAGATGTGTTTGGCGAGCAGCTTAAATATGAAATGCTTATTGAGGCTGCCAATAAAGAAAAAGAACAGGAAGAGGAAAAAGCAGTGTCCCAGGAGCTGGCAGCGCCTGCTGTCGCGGCGTCTGCGTCCGTGCAGGCGAAGGCAGAGCCGGCGAAGTCGGCAGGCTCTACGGCTGCGGCTACAAAAGGAAAGGCGGTAAATAAACCGGTGGCAAACCGTACGGTACGTGTAGATATCGAAAAGCTTGACGCGCTGATGAACCAGGTCAGCGAGCTGATTATCGCGAAAAACAGCCTTGTTTCGATCAGCTCCAGTGATTCGGGCGACGGGACACAGAGCCAGTCGTTCCGCGACCAGATCGAATACTTGGAGCGTATTACGACAAGCCTGCACGAATCCGTGATGAAAGCGAGAATGGTGCCGATTGAAAGCGTCGTTGCAAAATTCCCGCGTATGATTCGTGATTTATCGCGTAAACTGGATAAGAAGATGGAACTGTATATGTCCGGTGAGGATACAGAGCTGGACCGTACCGTAGTCGACCAGATCGGCGACCCGTTGCAGCATCTTCTTCGCAATTCCGCCGACCACGGGTTAGAGAGCGCGGAGCTTCGTAAGGAACGCGGCAAGCCGGAAGTTGGCTCGATCAACTTAAAGGCGTACCAGGAAGGCAATAATGTCGTGATCGAAGTCGGGGACGACGGCAACGGTATCGATACCGATAATGTCAAGCGCAAGGCGATAGAGCGCGGCCTGGTAACACCGGAGCAGGCGGAAAACCTAAGCCAGAAGGAGATTATTGATTTCCTGTTTATGCCTAGCTTTTCGATGGCGAAAAAGATCACGGACGTATCCGGCAGAGGCGTTGGGCTGGACGTTGTAAAATCCAATATTGAGACGCTCGGCGGCGACGTGGAGGTAAA
The DNA here is from genome assembly GCA_947090545.1 of uncultured Eubacterium sp. Classification (GTDB taxonomy): domain Bacteria; phylum Bacillota; class Clostridia; order Lachnospirales; family Lachnospiraceae; genus Eubacterium_J. Next base: position 31,568 of record CAMUPC010000011.1, read on the forward strand.
GAGCAAGCTGGGAGAAGGCTCTACGTTTATCGTACGGCTTCCATTGACGCTGGCGATTATCCAGGCACTGCTTGTTGAGGTGCATCAGGAGCTGTTTGCGATTGCGCTTGGCTCGATTATCACGATCGAGGACGTACCGGTTTCAGAGATTAAGTATGTGCAGGCTGAAGAAGTGATTAACCTGCGCGGCAATGTCATTCCGCTTATCCGCTTAAACCAGATCCTGGAGATCGACGAGCCGGAAAACGAGCCGGAAAGCCTGACCGTTGTGATTGTCAACAAAGGGGAAAAACAGGCGGGGCTTGTCGTAGACAACCTGTTGGGACAGCAGGAAATCGTTATTAAATCACTTGGCAAGTTTATCAGCAACAGTAAGATTATCAGCGGTGCAACGATTCTTGGAGACGGCGAGATTGCATTGATCCTGGATGTGAATACATTGATGTAAGGGAGGTGCCGAAAGTGGAATATATAGAGACAACAGAAGAAACAAAAAAGCAGTACATAGTTGTAAAGATCGGCAGTGAACAGTACGGAATCGATATCAGCTATATCGATAATATTGTCAGAATGCAGAAAATTACAAGGGTGCCAACCTCACAGTTTTACTTTAAGGGCGTGATCAACCTGCGCGGCGAGGTCATTCCGGTTATGAGCATCCGCAGAAAGATGGGGTTAGAGGATGATGTATACACAGGCGCTTCCCGGATCATTATTTTAAAATTTGAGCAAAAGGACGCGCTGGGAATCGTGGTAGACGAGGTAAAAGAAGTCATTAACCTTGGGCCGGATGAGATTGACAAGCTTTCACACAGCTCCAGGGAGGCAAAAGAGATGTTTATCAACGGGATCGGCAAAAACGGCGACGAGCTTGTTTCTTTATTTGACATTAATGCGATCATTGATGAACATGAGACTGTATAAGGGATAGAAAGGGTATAGTGAGACTGTCTGTGTCTCACTATATCTTATATGTTTCAAGAGATTATTGAGTAAGACTCAATTCATACAGGGAGAAGTATATGGGCAAATTTACGTTTGACGAAATAAACAGTATGTATTTTGACGTATTAAGGGAAATCGGCAATATCGGTGCAGGAAATGCGACGACGGCAATTGCTACGATGCTTGGCATCAAGCTGAATATGGAAGTGCCGAATGTCAAGCTGATGGGAGTCCAGGATCTGAATACAGCGATCGGTTCGGAAGAAGAAGAAATCGTCGGTATTTATCTCGGCGTGCAGAATGATATATCAGGCAGCTTAATGTTTTTGCTTAAGATGGACGACGCTCACAATTTGGTCAATCATTTGCTTGGAAGGGCGGATACTTATAAAGAGCCGTTTGACGAGATGGATTTGTCTGCAATGAAGGAAATCGGCAATATTATCGCGGGAGCGTACCTTTCCGCGTTATCCGCTATGACAAACTTAAATATTACGCCGACGGTTCCTTATATTGCGGTAGATATGGCAGGCGCTATTTTGAGCATTCCGGCGATTCAGTTCGGGCAGTACGGGGATAATGCGCTCCTGATTGAGACATCCTTTGGGGGTGAGACTGTCTTTGAAGGGTATTTCATCCTTTTACCAGAGTTGGATTCTTATGACAAGATCTTAACATCACTTGGCATCATGCTTTAAAATAAAGTAGAGTAGGGTGGGAGCTAACAGATGAGTCAGATGATAAAAGTTGGAATGGCGGACTTGAATATATGTAAAAGTCCGAATGCGATCACAACGCTGGGGCTTGGCTCCTGCATAGGGATTGCGATTTATGATCCGGTCACAAAGATTGGCGGCCTTGCGCATATTATGCTGCCGGACAGCACAAAAATCAGGAACAATTCAAACATCGCCAAATTTGCGGATACCGGCATTGTAGAGCTGGTGAACCGTATGGTGCGCGCCGGCGCCGGGCGCACGCGCATGGTGGCAAAGATTGCCGGCGGCGCAAAAATGTTTGAAGTCTCCGGGACGGATACGATCGGCAGCATCGGAGAGAAAAATGCGCTTGCTTCCAAGAAAAAGCTTCGGGAGCTGGGCATCCGGCTGATCGCCGAAGATACGGGGCTTAATTATGGCAGGACCGTGGAGCTGCATTGTGATACGGGGGAATATTACATAAAATCAGTGGGAAAGCCGCTGAAAATAATCTGAGGTATTGGGGGAGTTTTATGAAGACAAAACAAATTCCTGCAATGGTTACGTTGTTTGCTGCTTTTGTAATGTGCATCATATCGTATGTGAATGATTTCAGCCTTTCGTTTTTTATTCGTACATCCTTTTTTGTGCTGGTCGGGTTTTTCCTCTTGGGCGTTGTCATCAAGATCGTGCTGGATATGAATGTATCAAAATTAGACGAAGAATTTATTACGGCGGATGATCTTGGATTTGCGGATGGGGAAATCATCGAGGATATGGAATTTATCGAAGAGGATCAGGAAGCTTTGCATTAACAAAAAACTGCCTGGAGGTTTAACATGAGTAAGGTTTCAAAAGAAAAGCTTTGGGAAATGTATCAGGTCAAGCAGACGCCGGAGCTGCGGGAGCAGATTATCCTTGAATACGCGCCGCTTGTGAAGGTCGTAGCGGGCAGGCTGAGCATGTATCTGGGCTATAACGTGGAATATGATGACCTGGTCAGCTATGGGATATTCGGGCTGATTGATGCCATCGATAAATTTGATATGGACAAAGAAGTAAAATTTGAAACGTACGCAAGCCTCAGAATCCGCGGCGCGATCTTGGACCAGATACGGAAAATGGACTGGATTCCCCGCACCGTGCGCCAAAAACAGAAAAAGATCGACGAAGCGATTAAAAGAGTCGAGATGCAGACGGGCAAGACAGCGCTGGATGAAGAAGTGGCGCGGGAATTGGGCGTTTCGGGCGATGAGCTGACCGAATGGCAGTCGCAGCTTAAGGTGACAAATATTGTATCCTTAAACGAGTTTATCGAGCAGGGGACAGAGCCTGTGATGGACGCCAGACACAATTCCCATTTTATCCAGCCTGAGGAGCAGGTGCAGGAGACAGAGCTTCGGGAAAAGCTTCAGGAAGCGATGGAGCAGTTGACGGAAAAGGAAAAAAAGGTTATTTTGCTGTATTATTACGAGGACCTTACGTTAAAAGAGATCAGCAGGGTTTTGGAGGTGTCCGAGTCCAGGATCTCCCAGCTCCATACAAAGGCGCTGTCTAAGATGCAGCGGACAATGGGGCCTTATATGGATATATTATCAAGGAAATAAAGAGAAGGTGAAGCAATGACAGTACGTCCGGTTCATTTGAATGGAATGATACAAAACACGCAGGATGTCAGTGCGCTCAGGCATCAGGAAAACCAAAAGCCCGCCATTGAGCAGCAGAACATCCAGATCCGCGAACAGCAAAAAGAGCAGAGCCAGGCACAGGAAGTCCATAAAAAGGACAATGCGGACAATGAACAAAAAAAGTTCGACGCCAAAGAAAAGGGAGCGAACCAATATTCCAATCAGCGCAGAAAGAACAAAAAAGAAAAGAAGGAGAATCTGCCGGACGGCAGTGTGAAGGTCAAAATGACAATGTCCGGCGGCTTTGACATTAAAATATGACAAAGGTGCAGAGGGTATTTGAATGACTATCATAGAGATCGTATTACTGGTTGCCGGGATGGGGTTTATCCTGGCAAGCTTCTGGGTGGCAGAAAAGCTGTCGCCGGATGAGTTGCAGCATATTTCAGAACTGAGCAAAGAAGAAATGGGCGAGATGCTTAAAAACGAGCTGGAAAAATCAAAGCAGCGGGTGTCCGACATCGTGGAGGACACGATTGATGCCAGCAAGGAGCGCACCGAGCGCGCACTGGAAAAGCAGACGAACGAAAAGATTATGGCGATCAATGAATATTCCGATACCGTAATTGAAAAAATGAATAAAACACATAATGAAATTATGTTTTTATACAGTATGCTCAACGATAAGCATACGGAGCTGACAGATTTTACATCCAGCCTGACGCAGCAGCTTTCGGACTTAAAGATGCAGGAAGAGCAGATGACGAACGGCTTTATCGAGCAGCTGAAAAACCAGATCAGCCAGCAGGCTCAGGTCCAGCAGGCTCAGGCGCCAAAGCCTTCAGCGCAAAAACCGCTGTCCGGCGATGCATCGGCAAAGGAGCCGTCCAGTGCAGGCAGGCAGGGACAGGATGCCGCACCGCCGGTGAAGGACGGCGCACAGGATGACGCGCAGGGCAGGGAAGCGGCAGAAGCCGTAACTACGCAGGCTGAAGAAAAAGAAGTCAATGTCAAGGATGAGATTATAAGGCTCTATGAGCAGGGAAGGGATTCGGTGGCAATCGCCAAAAATCTCGGACTCGGTGTCGGAGAGGTACGCCTGATTCTGGGACTTTATGGAGGAGACGAATCGAAATGAGGTTTAAATACTATTTGCGCGGGGCAGGAATCGGCGTGATCGCAGCGACGCTGATCTTGTCCATCGCGTTTTTATTTCATGACAATATCTCCGATGAAGAAGTCATCCGGCGCGCGATGAAGCTGGGCATGGTCATGCAGGAAAACAGCGGCGGGGCGCTGACAGACAACCCGGCGCTTGGCGCTTCATCGGCAGACTTAGAAGGCAGCGCGGCAGACTCAGACCCGCTTACCGAGCCGTCCGGCACAGGAGCCGCCGGCGATGATGCGCCGGATGCTACAGGCACACCTGACGAACCAGGCTCTGCGGATGATCAGCCGCCCGCAGGCAGCGACGGGCAGGATGGCAGCCAGGGGAACGAGGATGGGCAGGACAGCAAGGACAAACAGGATGGCGGCGACAAAGACAGCAAGGACAAACAGGATGGCGGCAACGATAAAGACAGCAAGGACAAACAGGATGGCGACAACGATAAGGACAGCAAGGACAAGACAGACAGCCAGGAGAACCAGAGTGATAAAACATCAAACAGCAAGCCGTCCAATAATAAGCCATCGTCTGACAAGCCTTCCGATTCCAGCCAGGACTCTGACGAAGTGGAGATTGTCATAGAATCCGGCGACGTGTCCAGGATGGTATCCGCAAAGGTATTTGAAGCGGGGCTTGTGGACAGTGCGGACGAGTTTAATTCATTCCTGGGGGATAACGATTACGATAATATGCTCCAGCCAGGCACTTATAAAATTAAAAAGGGATCAAGCTTCCGCCAGATCGCGCAGATCTTGACAAGGCAGTAGCAAAGCGGCAAAAAAATGCTTGCATCCATAAGTTACCTGTGCTATAGTATACAGGTCAAAAAAATCACATATGTGGAGCAATACAGGTGCCGTTTTTATCAAAGGTAAGACCGGTTGTATTGCATTTGGAAGCATATGGCAGCCAAAACCAAATGGAGGAAAAAAGAATGAGTGTTATTTCAATGAAACAGTTACTGGAAGCCGGTGTTCATTTCGGACATCAGACAAGAAGATGGAACCCGAAGATGGCTCCGTATATTTATACGGAACGCAACGGCATCTATATCATTGACTTACAGAAATCGGTAGGTAAAGTAGACGAAGCATACAATGCGGTAGCTGATATTGTGGCAAACGGCGGCACGATCCTGTTCGTAGGCACAAAGAAGCAGGCGCAGGACGCGATCCGCACAGAAGCAGAGCGCTGCGGCATGTACTACGTAAACGAAAGATGGCTGGGCGGTATGCTGACCAACTTTAAGACGATCCAGAGCCGTATCGCAAAATTAAAGAGCATCGAAAAGATGGAAGAGGACGGCACATTTGATGTCCTTCCGAAAAAAGAAGTGCTTGCGTTAAAGAAGCTCCAGGAAAAACTGGAAAAGAACCTGGGCGGCATCAAGGAAATGAAGCGTATCCCAGATGCAATCTTTATCGTAGATCCAAAGAAAGAAAGAATCTGTGTACAGGAAGCACATACATTAGGGATTCCGTTAATCGGCATCGCAGATACCAACTGTGACCCTGAAGAACTGGATTTTGTAATCCCAGGCAACGACGACGCGATCCGCGCCGTAAAGCTGATTGTTTCCAAAATGGCAGACGCTGTTGTAGAAGCAAAGCAGGGAGAAGCCGAAAAAGTAATGGAAGCCGAGGAAGCGTATGACGAGGCAGCCGAAGAAGCATAAGGCTTAGCAGGCAGGACAGACTGTATCAGATGACAAATTTTGGAGGAAAATAAAATGGCTATTACAGCAGGAATGGTAAAAGAATTGCGCGAAATGACTGGCGCCGGCATGATGGATTGCAAAAAGGCGTTAGGCGAGACAAACGGCGATATGGACGCTGCCGTAGAATATTTAAGAAAAAACGGACAGGCAAAGGCTGAAAAGAAAGCATCCCGTATCGCGGCGGAAGGTATCGTAAAAGTCGTTGTAGAGGACGACAAGCGCGCGGCAATCGTAGAAGTTAATTCCGAGACAGACTTCGTTGCAAAGAATGAAAAATTCCAGTCATACGTAGAAAAAGTAGCAAAACAGGCATTAAATTCCAATGCAGCCGACCTGGATGCATTTATGGAAGAAGCATGGTTAGAGGACAGCAGCAAGACAGTCAAAGATTCTTTAGTAGAACAGATCGCAGTAATCGGCGAAAACTTAAAGATCCGCAGATTTGAAAAAGCAACTGCCGACAACGGCTGTGTCGTAGACTATATCCACGGCGGCGGGCGCATCGGCGTTGTTGCCGTAGCAGAGGCTTCGGTAGTCAACGACGCTGTCAAAGAAGCTGTGAAAAACCTGTGTATGCAGATCGCAGCATTAAACCCGAAATACGTCAGCAGAGACGAAATCAGTGCAGATTACATCGCGCATGAAAAAGAAATTCTCCGCGCCCAGATCATGAATGACCCGAAAGAGTCACAGAAGCCGGAGAAAGTCATTAACGGCATGATCGAAGGCCGCGTCAACAAAGAGCTGAAAGAAATCTGTCTCGTTGACCAGGTATACGTCAAAGCCGAGGACGGCAAGCAGACCGTAGCGCAGTACCTTGCTCAAGTATCCAAGGAAGTTGGCACTTCCGTATCGATCAAGAGCTTTATCCGCTTTGAGACAGGCGAAGGGCTGGAGAAGAAGAATGAGGATTTTGCGGCTGAGGTTGCGGCGCAGATGGGAATGTAAGCGAAGTTTGCATTTGAAATAACTGTATAAAAATTATAAGGCTCCGAAT
>CAMUPC010000012.1 GCA_947090545.1 uncultured Eubacterium sp.
GGGATTCTTAACCTTCTGGAACGGACGCCGCCAGGAAGTGCCAATCCCCTCTCCCGGCGTCACTGTATGCGCAAAAATGCAATACTTGACTGAAATTGTTTCCCAGACAAATAGTTTGCCATTGTGCACAATTTTTACGGCTCAAAGGTTCTCATCTTCCTTCATGCGTTTATTCTGTCGTATTAGACGCCATAAATACGGTTTAAGGGAAAATACTATGAATTTAGTTGGAAAGAGCAACTTTTTTGTCTGATGAAGTATCTTCTTTTGTTTGTATCTGCTCGTCAAACGCCCAGAAAACTGTAAAGCAGTCTTGCGGGTAAAAAAGGAACAAAAAGAATATTTCAGAGAAAGAAAAAACCCTGTAAATCCATGATTTACAAGGCTTCCCAAGGGTTAAATGCGGAAGATGGGACTTGAACCCACACGACATTGCTGCCACAAGATCCTTAGTCTTGCTCGTCTGCCAGTTCCGACACTTCCGCATTGTTGCCAGGTGTTCCTGACGACTTATACAGTATAGCACCTGTCCCGAAAGATGTCAACAAAAAAATAAAAAAATTTAGCAAAAAAAATTTTGAAAAATTTGCAAAAAAAGCTTGACGAATAGATCAAAGTCATGTATTATATCTAATGTGCTCAGCAAGAGCAGCAACACGCAGAAGTGGCGGAATTGGCAGACGCGCAGGCTTCAGGTGCCTGTGGTAGCAATATCGTGTGGGTTCAAGTCCCATCTTCTGCATAATAAAAGAACAAACCCGTTTCCAAGATGGAAGCGGGTTTGTTCTTTCCTGTATATTCAAAGATGGTCAAGCATATTCAGATTCACCAGTTCAAATTCCAGATCCGGGGCAAGCTCCTGCATCAAGGCGTCGCCTTTGATGACCGTTGCATAATAGCGGCTTTGTGCCAGCAAATAGTAATCGTCACCTTCAAATTTGTCTAAATCTCCGTTGCTGCAACAGATAAAACAGCCGGCTTGTTCCGGCAGGTCGTCCATTGTAATGGAGTAGACGTGGGTATCGATCAGGTTTACCTGCAATTCGTAGGCGATGCGGTAGTTTTTCGTATCGTCCAGGGTGCAGTATACCTCCCGGTCGCCGACGACGTCTTTTAGCAGGCCGAACATGGCGAGGTTTCCAGAGGACACTTTGCCGCGCTGGGAGTGGATCGTGCCGATCTGCGCCGAGTACAGCCCGGTTGGGATAAATGCTGCGACAAGCAGCATACATGCAGCCGCCTGGCGCAGCCTGTGAAAACGGGTGCGGCAGACGGTGAATAAAAGCAGCAGTGCAAATGCTCCTGCGGCGCTTGCCACAATACACCATTTCAAAGAGAACTCTTCGGAAAACAGGCGGTAAAAGCCGATGCCCGCGGCGCAGAACGAGCGGTAATGCCAGGTGTCCTGGATACGTTGCAGGTTAAAATATAATATTGTGCTTACGGCGGCATACAGCCCGGCTTCACCGAGGGTAAGCCAAACAAGCGTACGGATGCTTTTGCATTGTGCAAGCTCAAAAAAGCCGAGCAGGAGCAGGATTCCGATGATGCATTCGTTGTAGCGTGTATAAATAAAATACGTCAGATCGGTATCATTTTTCAGGCTGGTAATGGATGCCGGGTCGATCAGGCTGACCGCGGAGATCAAAAAGGTACCAATGGCTGCAAGCAGCGTAAACAGGTAAAAGGCAGTATGCTTTTTGGGCTTTTTCGTGCGAAATGCCTGGATGACGCGGGCGGCACAGCCCAAAATGCCGAAAAAGAGCAGTCCGAAGGTCGACGACAAGAGCGCCCATATCTGGCCGGACAGCGCGCGGATCAGGTTTTGCCAGCCCTGCAACGTCAGCAGGGAGAGCAGGTGGCCGACCTGTGCGCCCATGCCGTTTTTGGGCTTGAGCCCGAAGCCTTCGGCTGTACATAAATAAGCTTTGATGTCTACGTTTAAAAATAAAATCACAAGCAGCGGCAGCAGCATTGCCGCAAACAGCTTCCAGTCAACGGCGTCTGTCAGGCGCAGAAACAGTACCATCAGAAAATACGCGGTGACGATGCCGATGGTGCGGTTGTGCGTGATATAGCAGGCGCCCATGCACAGGCTTGCGTACAGGGCGTGCTTTACGCTTGGCTGTTCGTCAAAGCGCAGGAACAGGTAAAACAGCAGCCAGACGAGCAGGTAGAGAAACGTCTCGCTCCAGGCGATCGCGCCTTGTGTCAGATAGGACGAATACATGCATACCATAAAGGACACGGTAAGCACCAGCCAGCGTTCGGTTTTTGGAAACAGCAGGCTGGCACACTGGATGCAGATAGTAAAGGTAAGGACGGCAAAAATGCCGTTTAGCACGATGGCTGTTTTATACATCAGGTGCAGGTTGTGGGAAAACCAAAACAACGGTGTCAGCACCAGGCTGTAGCCGTACGAATACCAGTTCATATGTCCGGCGAATACGTCTGACCAGTCATGCCCGGAAAACAGCGCTGCATGGTTCCAGTAGCCATATTCGTCATTGCGGATGGCAAGGACGTTCGTTTCGCGGATGTACCAGATGCGGAATATAAAAATAACGGCGGAAAACAAAAGGAATAACAGTGTTTGGTTATGGTTTTTAATTGTTTTTAGCATGTTTGGGACTCCTGTTTTATTTCTGCGGCGCCGCAGGCAAAATACGGGCTGTTGCTGCGTATGTCACTGCGGACAATCTGCCACACTATATGATTATACAAAAAATATGAAAAAAATAAAGGAATTTTGAAAAAAACACAGAATTTTTAAAATAAGGAGGAGTAAACAACAAAGGAAGGAGCATTCCTCATGACGATACGGGAAGAAATGGAACAGAGGGAACATAAGATATTAAGCTCCTATGCTGCTTTCAGCGACCAGTCTGTCGGCAGGCAGCGTGCGGAAGAGCAGTGCGATATCCGTCCGGTCTATCAGCGTGACCGCGACCGCATCCTGCACAGCAGGGCGTTCCGCAGGCTGAAAAATAAGACCCAGGTATTTCTGACGCCGAAAGGGGATCATTACCGAACGAGGATGTCGCATACACTGGAAGTATCGCAGAATGCGCGTACAATCGCAAAGGCGCTGCGCCTGAACGAAGACCTGGCGGAAGCGATCGCGCTTGGGCATGACCTGGGGCATACCCCGTTTGGCCATGCCGGGGAGTTTATGTTAAACAGCCTGTGTGAAGGAGGGTTTCGGCATAATGAACAGAGCGTACGTATTGTAGAAAAGCTGGAAAAGCATGGAAAAGGGCTGAACCTGACCTGGGAGGTACGGGACGGCATTTTAAACCACCAGATGAGCAGTATGCCGGCGACGCTGGAAGGCAGGATTGTACGCCTGTCAGACAAGATCGCCTACATCAACCACGATGTGGACGACGCGATCCGGGCAAAAATCCTGTGCGAAGAAGATATCCCGGCACAGTACCGGGAGATTCTTGGCACAAATGTACGTATGCGTTTGAACACTTTAATACATAATATTGTTACAAACAGTATGGGCAGAAACGATATTCTGATGTCACCGGAGGTCGAGGACGCGATGAAGGGGCTCAGAAAGTATATGTTTAAAAATCTGTATCACAATCCGAAGGCAAAGCACGAAGAAAAGAAAGCGGAAGAGCTGTTGGAGCGCCTGTTTGAGTTTTACAGGAAAAGGCCGCAGATGATGCCGGAGCAGTATACGGATATGATTCGGGAAGGGGAGCGGTTGGACCGGACGGTCTGTGATTACATTGCGGGGATGACAGACCAGTATGCGATTGCGAAGTTTAGTGAGTATTATGTGCCTGTACAGTGGCAGAGTTAAGGAGTGCGGTGGGAGTGAGTTCTGGAGGGGACGCTGGAGGGAGGGGAGCGGGGCTTGCTTCCGGCTCCTATTCCAGAATGCAAGGAGCCCTAAGCATTCTGCGGCTACGCTGTGGCACCGTCCGGTCGCGGCACCTAGTTCGCCCCGGCTAAACGCCGGAAGCTAAAGGTGCCGCTGGGCTTCGCCCCTATGTTATAGAGCAGAATACTAAGGGCTCCTAACATTCTTCCAACGGAGCCGGAAGCAAGCCCCGCTCCCCTCCCTCCGGCTGGTTTTTCAAAGCTCTAAGTAAAAAGCCCCAGCAGCAGGCGATTCAAGAACAGGCGATACTTGCTTTGCTGGAAACAATGGCGCCTGCTCGTGTGTAACACCTGCGATAACTAGCCGGGAGAGGGGGTTGGCACACCCTGGAGGCGGCTTTGGAAGAAGGTTTAGAAGCCCTTAGCGTCCTGCTCAGTAACCCAGGGGCGAAGCCCAGCGGCACCTTTAGCTGCTGGCGGAACGCCAGGGCGAACTAGGTGCCGCGACCGGACGGTGCCACAGCGTAACCGCAGGAGGCTTAGGGCTTCTTAACCTTCTGGAACGGACGCCGCCAGGGTGTGCCAACCCCCTCTCCCAGCGTCCCTCCCGCAACTACCCAGCACAGGCAACGATATATACAATCATCACCACAATACAAAAGGAGTCAGCCAGTAATGCCGTTTTATTCAGATGAATTAAAAGAAGAGGTCCGTTCTGCAAACGACATTGTAGACGTAATCTCAGGATATGTCAGGCTACAGAAAAAAGGCAGCAGCTATGTCGGGCTGTGCCCGTTTCACAATGAAAAGTCCGGTTCGTTCCATGTCTCGCAGAATAAGCAGCTCTATCACTGTTTCGGGTGCGGCGCGGGCGGGGATGTGTTTGGTTTTTTGATGGAATATGAAAACTATACGTTTCAGGAAGCGATGGAGCAGCTCGCGGCGCGGGCGGGGATGTCTTTGCCGAAGCATGAGCCGTCAGAGCAGGAAAAGAGGGAAGCGGATTACCGTTCCAGGCTGCTTTTGGTCAACCGGGAAGCAGGAAAGTACTATTATATGCTGCTGCGCAGTGCACGCGGCGCACATGCCCTGGACTATTTTCGCGGCAGGATGCTTACAGACCAGACGATGCAGAAATTCGGGCTTGGCTATGCGGATAAGTACAGTGACGACCTGTACCGTTATTTAAAGTCCAAAGGCTATGACGACCGCCTGCTGAAAGACTCCGGGCTTGTGATGATGGACGAAAAGCGCGGGGCGCATGACAAATTTTGGAACCGTGCGATGTTTCCAATTATGAATGTGCACAATAAGATTATCGGATTCGGCGGCAGGGTGATGGGCGAGGGTGAACCGAAGTACTTAAACTCGCCGGAAACGCCGATTTTTGACAAAAGCAGGAATCTGTACGGCATGAACTTGGCAAGGCAGTCCAGGCAGGAGCAGGTATTATTGTGCGAAGGGTATATGGACGTGATCGCCTTGCACCAGGCTGGGTTTGACAATGCGGTGGCATCGCTTGGGACAGCGTTTACAAGCGGCCATGCCAGCCTGCTCAAGCGCTATGCGAACGAAGCTTATCTGACGTTTGACAGTGACGCGCCGGGCATCAAGGCGGCGCTTCGGGCAATTCCGATTCTAAAAGAAGCAGGCATTACGGCAAAAGTGATCAGCCTAAAGCCGTACAAAGACCCAGATGAACTGATCAAGGCTTTGGGCGCCGATGCTTTTCAGCAGCGCATTGACAATGCCGAAAACAGTTTTCTGTTTGAAATCCGTATTTTGGAGCAGAATTATAATATGAGTGACCCGCAGGGCAAAACGGCATTTTATAAGGAAGCTGCCAGAAAATTACTGGAATTTTCCGAGACGCTTGAGCGGAATAATTATATAGAAGCAGTCGCGCAAAAATACCAGATCGGATTTGAAAGCCTGCGCAGCCTGGTGGCGCAGGCAAGCACGCAGACAGGGCTTGTGAAAAAGCCGGAGCCGTTAAAATCGGGTGTGCAGAAAAATAAGGTGCGCAGGGAGGACGGTGTCAAAAAAGCGCAGAAGCTGCTGTTAACCTGGCTCAGCGAGGAGCCGGCGCTGTATGAAACCGTCCGTGAATACTTAACGCCCGACGATTTCCCGGATGAGCTGTGCCATCACGCGGCTAAGGAGCTGTTTTCACAGCTTGCGGCGGGAGAGCTGCATTTAGCGAAGATTCCAGGGCATTTTGAAGATCCAAATGACCAGCGGGAGATCGTGTCAGCGTTTCATGAGACGATCCAGGAAGTAAAAACCCCCGCCGAGCGCGGGCGGGCATTAAAGGATACCGTATTGAAATTAAAAGAACATCACCTTCTAAGATTGAGAGAAGATCACGATCCGAATGGGATGCAGGAGCGTTTTGCGGCGATGCTGCAAGAGAAAAAGACGCTGGAAGCGCTGCGCAGGAAAGAGTTTCTTGTGCAGGGTTCGGACAGATAGGAAAGACCATAGAGAGGATGAAAGCAATGGCGAATATGGAAGAAAACAGAAAGAAAATGAAAAAAAAGGGTCATGGCACAGAGGCAGAGCAAACAGAAGCTGTCGTGTTTGACCAGCAGAAATTTTTGGAAATATTAGGAAGCCTTGTGGAACGGGCAAAGAAGAAAAAGAATATGCTGGAATATCAGGAAATCAGCGATGCATTCCAAAGCATGTGCCTGTCCGCGGAACAACTGGAAAATGTGCTGGAATATCTGGAGATCCATAATGTCGACGTCCTGCGTATCTCAGACGATGACGACGATGATGATATTTTAATTGAAGACGAAGATGTAGAAGTAGAAAACATCGACCTGACCGTGCCGGACGGGGTCAGCATCGAAGACCCGGTGCGTATGTACTTAAAGGAGATCGGCAAGGTGCCGCTGCTGAGCGCGGAAGAAGAGATCGACCTTGCACAGAAGATGGAAAATGGGGCGGTTGCCCATGAAAAGATCCTGATTTTAAGAGGCAGGAGGGACAAACCAGAGACGACTCCGCAGGAAAAGCGGGAATTTAACGAAGAGATCAACAAGCTGATTTTGGAGCAGGATTACGGCGAGGATGCGAAAAAACGGCTTGCCGAGGCAAACCTGCGCCTTGTTGTCAGTATCGCGAAGCGTTATGTCGGGCGCGGGATGCTCTTTTTAGACTTGATTCAAGAGGGCAACCTCGGGCTGATTAAGGCGGTGGAAAAATTCGACTACCGCAAGGGCTACAAATTCTCTACCTATGCGACTTGGTGGATTCGCCAGGCGATCACAAGGGCGATCGCAGACCAGGCAAGGACGATCCGTATTCCGGTGCATATGGTGGAGACGATCAACAAGCTGATCCGCGTATCCAGACAGCTTTTGCAGGAGCTTGGGCGTGAGCCGTCGCCGGAAGAGATTGCCGCGCAGATGAATATGCCGGTAGAGCGTGTGCGGGAGATCTTAAAAATATCGCAGGAGCCGGTATCGTTGGAGACGCCGATCGGAGAAGAGGAGGACTCCCACCTGGGAGATTTTATCCAGGACGACAACGTGCCGGTGCCTGCGGATGCCGCAGCCTTTACGTTATTAAAGGAACAGCTTGGCGAGGTGCTCGGCACGCTGACCGAGCGTGAACAGAAGGTGCTGACGCTGCGCTTTGGCTTACAGGACGGCAGGGCGCGCACCCTGGAGGAGGTCGGAAAGGAATTTAACGTTACCCGTGAGCGTATCCGCCAGATTGAAGCAAAGGCTCTGCGCAAGCTGCGCCATCCGAGCCGGAGCCGCAAGCTGAAAGACTATCTGGAGTAATCAGGTATGGAGCAGAAATTATCAAAACGCCTGCGGGCGGTTGCCGATTTTGTGACGCCAGGCAGCGTGGTGGCGGATATCGGGACAGATCATGGATTTTTACCGGTCTATCTGGTGGAACGGGGCATTTGCCCGCGGGCGGTCGCGATGGATATCCGGCAGGGGCCGTTAGAGCGGGCGCGGGAACATATTCAGGCGGCTGGGCTGGGGCAGTGTATCCAGGTGCGGCTGTCAGACGGCATGGCAAAGCTTGGGCGAAACGAAGCGGACAGCGCTGTGATTGCCGGCATGGGCGGGCTGACTGTTATCCATATTTTAGAACAGGCGGGGGAGCGGCTTTTGGATCTTCAGGAGCTGGTTTTGGAACCCCAGTCTGATCCTGCGAAGGTGCGCAGGTATCTGCGGGAACACCGGATGCTGATTGACAGGGAAGAGCTGGTGTATGAAGCAGGCAAGTTTTACCCGGTGCTGCATGTATATGTGGGCGGGACGGCAGGACAGGAGCTGCCGGAACCTGGGTGTTCTGGGCAGCGGATGATGCATATACGAACGATTCTGTCGGAAAAGCTGGGGGATGAGGCGCGTGTGCAGGAGCTTTTTGATACATACGGTGCGTGTGTGATCGGCAAAGGGCATCCGGTGTTGAAAAGGATGCTGGCTCGGGATGAAAAGCGGGCGCTTGGGATATTGGATGCGCTTGCGGGACAGGGGCAGACGGGCGAGGCGCGCAGACGGGAAGTGGAGCTTGGGCTTGCACAGATTCGGCTGCTGTTAGAAATAGAACAAGATTTCAGTGATTGTGCGAAGGAAATATAAAAAAGAGAATAGGTAAAAATATGAAGGGATAGAAAATGGCCTATAAGGATAAGATAGAAGAAGATAAGCTAAAGCAGATTATGGAACAAAATATATGGTACTTAAATCAGATTGCAGAGCAGATGAAGTTGGGGTATGTTTCCGTATTTGCGGGTGCGGGATTGTCGGTAGCTTCCGGGTATGTAGACTGGAAAAGGCTGCTGGAACCAATTTGCAGGCAAATGAGGCTGAACCATAATCTGGATTTAACAGAGATTGCACAATACTATAAAAATAAATATGGCAGGCAGGGATTAAATGATGTGATATTTAACGAATTTGCAAAAGTGCCTAAAAATAATGAAAATGCTGCATGGCTGGCAAAACTGCCAATTAAGGAATATTGGACAACAAATTATGATGATGTCATTGAAAGAGAAATAGAAAAGTATGGAAAAAACGTAGAAACGATTATCAGCCAGGAATCTTTTAAATATCATGATCCGAAACGTGAAGTTGTTGTATATAAAATGCATGGTGATAAAAAGTATCCAGATGATGTTGTTTTGACAAAAGAAGATTATCAAAGATATGATGAGAAAAGAAAGTTATTTACAAGACTACTGTCTGTGGAGCTTGTTAGAAGGACATTTCTCTTTATAGGCTTTAGTTTTAACGACCCTAATTTGGAAAGAATTTTAAGCATTGCAAAAAATTCTTTGAACAGCAAATCACTTCCCAAGCATTATTGTTTTATGAGAAAAGTCCAGATGATTGATTATCTGGACAATCATAATAAGATGACTGCTGAGGGGATGGAGACATACATTCAGGATAAAAATTACCAGGAGCTTAGAATCAGCGATATGACGCATTATGGAATCTATACGATATTAGTAGAAGATTATAACCAGATTACATTGATGCTGCAATATCTGTATAATAAATATATTACAAACAATGTT
The DNA here is from genome assembly GCA_947090545.1 of uncultured Eubacterium sp. Lineage (GTDB taxonomy): Bacteria > Bacillota > Clostridia > Lachnospirales > Lachnospiraceae > Eubacterium_J. The sequence goes on from CAMUPC010000012.1 coordinate 9,392, forward strand.
TTTATCTCTGGCGGCATCAACCCGAAAGAGTTATCTGAATATGGTAATTTTAACAATGGAAAACCTGAAACATCCGGTTTAAATCGTGCGGAGAGTTTTCTGGAATTATTAGGGAAAAAATTGATTGATCACGATTTTCAAATCTATACGGGATTTGGCGCTGGAGTAGGGAATTATATTTTATCTGGAGTTTTAAAAAGTAAGAAGAATCAGCAGTTTTACTCGGATATTATGAACAGCAAGATACATATCAGCAGTTTAATCGGAGTTGCAGATTCATTAAAAGAGAAAACAAGAAAAAAATTAATTGAGCAGTGCAGCAGTACCTTGATTCTTTTTGGGTACAGCCCGGATAAGGAGAAATCTGGGATTTATCAGGAATATGAAATAGCAAGAGAGCTTGGAAACTATATTATTCCAGTAAAGGCTACTGGGTTTGCTGCACGTGATATTTATAATGAATTGGACAGCCAGGGAAAGTTGCAGGAACGCCTGCGGTTTCTGAAAAATGAGGACAGAGGAATTGAAGAACTGGCAGATGGAATCATAGGAGCATTGACCGATTATAAAGAAGAAAAAGAAAAACAGTTGAGCCAACAGCTTTTTTCCAGCGTAGCAATGTATGGCGCAGGGGTTTTTATCAGCTATTATTATAAACGTGACCATGCGGTTGCAGAGCAAATTACGAAAACGGTAAATGAAGATAAGCTTAATATTTTTACAGTAGTTCAAGAGATGGAAAAGAAAAGAGACTCTGCGGATATCAAAAATTGGGTCGATGAGGAGATTAAGAAAACCAGAATCACCATTTTGCTGATCAGCAGGGAGACGTTAGACAGGGAATACGTTTCTTACGAACTGACAAAGAGTATCTTAAATGGAAATGTTATTCTTCCTGTTTTGATGGACAATCCAGAGAATGGATTTCAAGAGGAGGAAATAGAACGAATCAAACAGAAGCTGTGCCTGCAATTATCAGTAAAAAATTTAGATATGAAGCAATGGGTTCAGGATCAAGGCAGCAAGAATATAGTCAGATGGCTGAATAAAATATTTGAAGTTTAAATAAGGAGACGAACCATGATGAACTGTTCAGATATCATAAAAATCCTAAACGAGCAATCCGCCGAATCCTACGCCTGTGACTGGGATAACGTCGGGCTGCTGGCAGGAAGCTTAAAAAAAGAGATTCAAAAAGTGTATCTGGCGCTGGACGCGTCAGACGAGGCGGTCGAAGAAGCCATATCTGAGGGCGCCGACCTGCTTTTAACACATCATCCGCTGATTTTCAAAGGAATCAAGCGGATTACAGAGGAGGATATGGTCGGGCGCAGGCTGATGGCGATGATCCGTGCGGATTTGTGTTATTATGCGATGCACACGAATTTTGACGTTATGGGCATGGCGCAGCTTGCGGCAAAAAAGCTTGGGATCAAAAAGGCGGAGCCGTTGGAAGTAACGTGCGTGAAGGACGGCGTAGCGCAGGGCATCGGCAGAGTCGGAGAGCTGGATCAGGAGATGACAGTGGCTGAGTGCTGCGCGCTGGTAAAAGCTGCCTTTGGGTTAGAGCATGTCAAGGTGTTTGGCGCGCTTACAAAACCAGTGAGGCGCGCAGCGGTCTGCCCGGGCGCTGGGAAAAGCGAGATTGGCTTTGCGTTAGAGTCAGGTGCGGATGTCTATATTACCGGGGATATTGACCACCATACCGGGATCGACGCGGCGGCGTGCGGGATGGCGGTGATCGACGCTGGGCATTATGGGATTGAGTATCTTTTTATTCCTTATATGGCGGAGTATCTGCGGGCAAATGCACCGGAGCTTACGGTCGTGATGCAGGAGCGTACAGAGCCGTTTCAAATGGTATAATACAAAGTATGATTAGAGAAAGGGATACGGCGGATACACAATAAAAATCAAACAATCCAAAATAAAGGTTTATTAGTTAAAACAAGATATGATATAACAGTATATAAGCAATTCATAGCATGGAAAGCAATAAGGGGAATATAGCATGGATGATCGGGTGTGCAAAGTAAGTTATCACAATGAGGAAAAAGAATATGCGTACGGTACCAGGTTTTTAGACATTGCGCGGGAATATCAAAACCAGTACCGGGACGATATTGTACTTGCCGTTTTTAATAATAAGCTGTGGGAATTAAACCGTACGGTTGAATCGGACGGCGTGCTGTCGTTTTTGACGGCGGCGGATACAAAGGGAAGGAAAGCGTACCGCAGGAGCATGGTGATGCTGCTGGAAAAGGCGATTTTTAACTTGTATGGGACAGGAGTCAGGCTGCGGGTGATGCATACGTTGGGACAGGGGCAGTACTGCGAGCTGGAGGGCAGTACGGTATCGAAGGAACTGCTGGATGAGATCCAGGCGGAAATGCGCAGGTTGGTTCATGCGGATATTGAGATCCGCAAAAATACGCTGCATACGGATCTTGCCATTGCCAAATTTATGGAATACGGGATGCAGGATAAGGCGAAGCTGTTCCGCTTCCGCAGGAGCTCGCATGTGAACCTCTATGATATGGACGGTTTTCAGGATTATTTTTACGGGTATATGGTGCCGTCTACAGGGTATCTGAACTATTTTGACCTGCTTGCGTATGAGGAGGGCTTTGTGCTGGTGTTTCCGTATGAGGATACGAAACAGACGGCTGTGTTTGAGACGTCAAAGAAGCTGTACCATACGCTGATGGAAGCCGCGGCATGGGCAAAGCAGATGCAGATCCGTACGGTTGGAGAGCTGAATGAGCAGATTGTAAAAGGGAAGGTACAAGACATTATTCTGTTGCAGGAAGCGGAGATGGAAAAGCGGATCGGTAAAATAGCGGAGCAGATTGCTTCTGAGAAAAATAAAAAGTTTATTTTGATTGCAGGCCCTTCGTCATCGGGAAAGACGACGTTTTCCCATCGGATGTCGATTCAGCTGCGGGCGCACGGGCTCGTGCCGCACCCGATTGGAATGGACAATTTTTACGTAGACCGGGAAAAAACGCCGCTGGATGAAAACGGGCAGTACGATTTTGAATGCCTGGAAGCGATTGATATGCAGCTTTTTGATTCGACGATGGAAAAGCTGCTTGCCGGGGAGCGGGCGGAGCTGCCGCATTTTAATTTTAAGACAGGGAAACGGGAGTTTAAAGGGGAATTTTTGCAGCTTGGACAGGACGACGTGCTTGTGATCGAAGGAATCCACGGCTTAAATGACAAGCTGCTTTCTACGCTGCCGAAAGAAACCAAGTTTAAAATCTATATCAGCGCGCTGACCCAGATCAACATTGACGAGCATAACCCGATTCCGACGACAGACGGGCGCCTGATTCGGCGGATTGTGCGGGATGCGTTTATGCGCGGCACCTCGGCGGAGCATACGATCGAGATGTGGCAGTCGGTACGGAGAGGAGAAGAGCGGAATATTTTCCCGTTCCAGGAACAGGCGGATGTGATGTTTAATTCTGCGTTAATTTATGAGCTGCCTGTGCTGAAAATGTATGCGGAACCGCTGCTGTTTGCGATCCCGACAGACAGCCCGCAGCATATGCAGGCAAAGCGGCTGCTGAAATTTTTGGATTATTTTTTGCAGGTGCCGAGCGAAGAAGTCGGGAGAAATTCGATTTTGCGTGAATTTATCGGCGGAAGCTGTTTTCATGTATAAATCAGGATTGGGTGCGGCGCGTTCTGGCTGCGTCCGTTCCCATCCCCTCTTCCGGCGTCCCTGTATGCGCAAAAATGAAACTCAGGCACTGTATTCACTGTTATTTCCACAACGCTGTACTAGTGCTTCATCCGGGCAGAAATTAGAGTTTATTACAGCCTGATTCACGCCATTGCTGCGTTAAAATTTCTAGTCGATGGAACCACATCGCCGTCGAAATTTTGCCTTGCACTGACGCGAATCAGACTGCACTAAACTCTAATTTCTGCCCGGATGGAGCATTAGTACAATCCCAATTGGTATTATAATGGCGTTATCTGTAAGAAAAAGCTGAAAGCAGATATTGCAGGATATAGAAAAATGTGGTATATTGGCGGTATGGGAAACCGGAAAGCCAAAGGCGGCTTTACCCTTCTTTTTTATTCGGAGGGTTCAAAGTAGCCCTCCAGATATTATGCCTATGGGCATGAAAGAAAGGAGGGTGATGCAATGATTACATATTCAGAGCTTATACAGACTGGAATCTTCGTTGTTGCCCTTGTGAATCTTTGTTATCAGATTTTCAAGGGAAGAAAATAGCCGCCGCTACTACCCATAGTGACGGCTTGCCTCGTAAGAGGTTATAATTTACTTATCTAAAGGGTAGAGCCGCTTTTGCGGGTTCCCTTGTTAGTTCTTAATATATCATATATAAAAGCAGTTTTCAAGACTGTTTTTCGCTTTTATCCGGCATATTTATAGAAAAACGGTTGTTATTTCGTGTACGAATTAAATAGATAGATTCTCAATTTTTTCTGAAAACCCTCGCTATTAATTCTGCGTGAATTTATGAGCTGCCTGTGATAAATTTTTGGATTATTTTTTGCAGGTGCCGAGCGAAGAAGTCGGGAGAAATTCGATTTTGCGTGAATTTATCGGCGGAAGCTGTTTTCATGTATCAATCAGGATTGGGTGCGGCGCGTTCTGGGCAGGATGATAAAAAAATACTTTACATTTCTGGAAAGATGTGTTTGAATAAATAAGGAACACCAAGCAGGATAAATGATCGCGGCTGCAAGTGCCGAAAGGCAGCAGGTGAGGAAAGTCCGGGCTTCACAGGGCAGGATGCCGGATAACGTCCGGTGGAGGCGACTCCCAGGAAAGTGCAACAGAAATATACCGCCGGAGCCGGGATTCCCGGAGCCGGTAAGGGTGGAAGGGCAGTGTAAGAGACTACCGCCTTCCTGGTAACAGGGAGGGCACATGTAAACCCCATCCGAAGCAAGACCGAGCAGAAGCAGTGACGCTGCCCGCCAGCTTCAGGTAGGTCGCTTGAGGCGGCTGGTAACAGCCGTCCTAGATAGATGATCATTCGAGACATAACCCGGCTTATCGTCCTGCTTGGGGTTTGATTTTTTTATTATGCAAAAAAAGGCTGGGTTGCAGCCTTTTTTATTGTGGGATAGCACGCCTAAAGAGGGGGTGCTTGTTGTAAGGTAAGTTACTTAGAGCTTGGAGTTACGAAAGCTTACAGTTTTGCTTTGCATGATTGGATATCTTCTTCAATCCATTGCTTTTGCTGGGGATCTTTTAACAGAGGCTTGATTTTGTAAAGAACCTCCAGCGCCTTGCAAATATCATATGGAATCCGGTTGTCTCCGGCAATTTTTATGCCGTGTGTATAGAACATGCACAGGTTTCCATATGCCATACGATAAATATCTTCTTCAAAAATCCAGGATGGCGGTTGCAGGTTTTCATTCATTTTATTCAGCAAGGTAAACGCAGGGTAAGCCATATCTGCATTCTGTGCAACTGCGATCCGTACCATTGCGGAGCCGGCAAGCCCCATCGCGCATGAGGATGTAGTGTCTAACAAAAGCTTGACAGCCATTTCAAAAGCGTCTATCTGATAATAGCCATATGCCTGAATCAGTTTGATCTGGTCAATCCATGTCTGAAAGCCTGCGATAGATTCTCCGCGGCTTATTTGCATTTTCGCATATTTTTCGTAATACATGTCTGATTTGACGGAGTATCCAAGCGATGCGACGGGTGAATAATCGTCCTCGATGTGATACAGTGCGAGCATATGCGCATGGGTCGCAACAACACTGCAAAAATCCTCATATTGGTCACTGTAGGAGAGGGTTGCATCATAGAGCTTTTCTAATTCTTTGGCTGCTTGGGGTGAGCGTGTAATTAGATATTGGTTGATCAGTTCGCTGACCCGTTTTGCGTGAATCATTTTTTTCTCATCCATTTGGAAATTCCTTTTTTTCGTTTGCACTATGTGTTATATTTGAACTGATTTAGTAAATAATGTGCATCTGAATCATCCGTGCCGTATTTGGATATGATCTGCATTTTCATCTGCCGCAGCGCGTCGGTATCAGCATTTTCATTTGCTGTCTTGATCGCGGACAAGTACAAGTTATATTCATCGGAAGGAATTGACATAAGTGCTCCTTTCTTTTACTATCTTGTTGTTGTAAAGCTCATCATATTGCTGTAATAAGTAATGCCGCCGATCACAGCCGTAAACTGGTAGCGGTAAAGCGTATTTCTGCGTAAGGTGACACGAAGTTCACGGTTGATGTCATACCATGCGTTGATCTGGCTGCCAACTGGGACAGGTGTTTCCTGTTTTGTTGCGAGCACTCTGGAGTTGGCATCGTACAAAATAATGCCTACTTTTGACACATCCCGGATCGAGGCATTGGATACTTTGATTGTCCGTGAGACGGTTGCGTTTGTCCTGCCAATCGAATATTTGCGGGAATAGGCGGAAAACGTTACGGAAACCTGTTTATTTTGCGTTGTAAAATCCAAAAGGCTGCTCTCGTATCTGTTCTGGTTGATTACGGCGTAAAATTTGTATCGATAGGTTGTTCCGGCAGTCAATGTTTTTCCAAGTTCTTTGTTTACATCGTACCACGCGTTGATCTGGTTTCCGACTGGAACCGGACGCTCGCCTTTGGATGCGATCTGGTTGTTGTATGCGTCGTACAGAAAGATCCCTACTTCGGATACACTCTGGATCGATGCATTTTGGACGGTAATCGTTCTTGACAGTACCGCATTGGAGGTTCCTACAGAATATTTTTGATTGTAGGGATTAAAATAAACACTGATTTCTTCCCTTCCCGTACTGGAAGAAGTGCCTTGGTACTGCGGACGTACGTATACGCGCTGCACTATGCCGTCTTGTACAGAATGCGTATTTCCGCCGGAGCTGTGGCAAAAATAATAGCTGTCGCATTTTTGAACCGGATTTGTCAGCGCACCCAGGTTGCCTTCAGCAGAATAAGTATTGTCCAGCATGATTCCTACATGCAGCAGCGGCCTTGTCATACAGTTGCATTTGTAAAAAATAAGATCCCCCCGCTGCGGCCTTGAGACTTCTGTTCCTCCGGCACGGATGACTGCATTGTAAAGCTGCGTTACATTTGCGTTTCGCGGAATCGTGTTACTCAGTCCGGCAAGGTCAGCGCAGTCCGATACAAAATCAGCACACCAGTTTTCCGTGTATCCAAGACGCCTTCCAATCTGTGCTTGTGCTACTGCGGCTAAATTCTGTGCGCCGTCGTTGCCTAGGGTGTAATTTCTGTCAAAATTTGCTGTCCTGCTCTGTGCAGCGTGTACCTGTAGTACTTGCGTACCACAGATTTGTGGTGCCGACATGCCAAGAAGTGCAGCTAACATGCCTGCTGCAAGGCGTTTCCATTTGTTGTGTTTCATAATGTTCTCCTTTCTGAAAATCGAATTCGTATACTTTACCGGAAGCTTTTTTGTGTTTGAAAATGACCTCGAACTTTGTATAAATTGACCAAATTTTACCTTGATTAATCAAACTATTTATGATATAGTAAATCATATATATACAAAATTTCAGAATTCGATAAAGTATACATTTTCGGATGGAAAAGCATTTCGTAATCGTTCAGAATCATTTCGTGTATGAATAAAATATAAAGATTCTCAATTTTTTCTGAAAACCATCGTTATCTCTTGACAGAAAAAAGTTTCGCATATACCATAGAAAGAAGAGAGTATGAAGGTCAAGCTTGTATGCACAAAAGCGGGATAGGAGAGTGGATCTATGAATGGTTTTCGGGAACGTATGGCGAGGTTTATGTACGGCAGGTACGGCAATGACCAGTTGTCAAAGCTGTATCTTGGGCTGGCTTTGGGATGCCTGGTGATTCATTTGGTCACAGGGTTTTCGCTGTTTTATCTGGCGGGGCTTTTGTTTATGGGATATGGAATTTACCGTTCCTTTTCCAAAAATATCGCGAAGATGTCGGCGCAGAACCAGAAATATTTGAACTGGCGGTATCAAAGAATTGTAAAATATAAGAATGAAAAAAAGCATTGGGCGCAGCGCAAGGAGTACCGTTTTTATAAATGCCCGGGCTGTAAGCAGAAGGTGCGGGTGCCGCGGGGCAGAGGAAAAATCGCGATTACCTGCCCGAAGTGCCGCAATGAATTTATTAAGAAGAGCTGACCGGTTATGTTTGGATATATTAACGTGAATCGGGAAAAATTAAATCCCATCGACCGCCAGGTGTATCAGTCCTATTACTGCGGGCTTTGCCAGAAGCTAAAGGAAAGCTTTGGCAGGAAAGGGCAGATGCTGTTAAATTATGATATGACGTTTTTGATTGTGCTGCTGACAGGGCTTTATGAGCTGGAGGATCAGACGGCGGAATTTATCTGTGCGGTGCATCCTTCCAAAAAGCGGACGGCACGCTATAATGAAGCGACGAAGTATGCGGCTGCGATGAACCTTTTGCTTTGTACGAAAAATTTTGAGGACGACTGGCACGACAACCGTTCGTATACGAAAAAAGCGCTGTCACAGATGTTTAAAAAGGATTATGAGCGCATCGCGGCGCATTATCCAAGACAGGGACAGGCAATTCAGCGTTATCTAAAGAAGCTGGAACAGGCGGAAAAAGGAAACGAGCGCAATGTGGACGCGGTGGCGGGGCTGACCGGAGAGATGTTAGGAGAGATCTTTGCCTGGAAAGAGCATGATGTGTGGGCAGAGGAGCTGCGCTGCATGGGCTTTTATATGGGCAAGTTTATTTATCTGATGGACGCCTATGAAGATATTGGAAAAGACGGCAAAAATAACTGCTATAATGTGCTGAACCTGATGCAGAAGGAGACAGAGCAGGACTTTGAGACGTTTTCGGGGCTGCTTTTGACAAGCATGATGTCGGAGTGCGCGAAGTCGTTTGAGCGCCTGCCGATTTTGCTCCATGCGGAAATCTGCCGCAATATCCTGTATTCCGGCGTATGGACGAAGTATGAATACCTGCGCCTGAAAAAGCAGACAAAGCAGATGAAGGAAGAAAAGAAAAGCAGGAATAAAGATAGAGATCTATATAAAGGTATATATAGATAGAAAACAGAAATCAAGAGGCATTAAGTCATGGGAAATCCATATGACATACTGGGCGTCAGTCCCGGTGCAACCGATGAAGAGATCAAAAAAGCATATCGCGCATTGAGCCGGAAATACCATCCCGACGCGAATGTCAATAATCCTAACAGGGAACAGGCAGAGGAGCGGTTTAAGGAGATCCAGCAGGCGTATAACCAGATTATGCAGGAAAAGCAGCAGGGCGGCAGCTTTGCAGGATTTGGCTCCGCCAGGTACGGCGGCAGCGGCGGTTATGGCAGCCGTCAGCAGGAGGACCCGCAGATGCAGGCAGCGGCGAATTATCTTGCCAACCGCTGCTACCAGGAAGCGATGCATGTGTTAAACAATATTTCCAATCACAGTGCGCGGTGGTATTATTACTGTGCGGTGGCAAACGCGGGGCTGGGCAACAATGTGACGGCACTCGAATTTGCGGAACAGGCGGTGCGTATGGAGCCGAGCAATATCGAATACCGCCAGCTTATGCAGCAGCTTCATTTTGGCGGAACCTGGTACAGCAGCATGGGTGAAAGCTACGGCAGGCCGTATGAGAGCTTTCATCGTTTTTGCATGTCGATGGTCTTTATGAATATCTGTTGTTCCTGCTGCTGCATCTGACCGCTGCCGTAAGGCATGGTTAAAGATCCTTGGAACGGTTCAGCAGATAAACCGCACACAGCGACGTCAGGATCTGGCTGGCGAGCATTCCGTACAGGTAGGCACGGATGCCGCAGACAGGCACGAAGATCCAGATTACAGCGATCCGCAGCAGGCAGCCGCTTAAGTTCAGCATCAGCGTTGCGGTCGGATGGCCAAGCCCGTGCAGGATGCTGTTTAACGTGGTGGATAAGAACATAAACGGGCAGATAAAGCTGAGGGTACGGATATAAATACCGGCAAGCGTGTTTGCAAATAAATACTGCCCGATCAGGGAATAGGTCAAAAGGAAAAATAAAGTACTTGCGAATCCGAGAACCAGACAGGATTCTATCGTACGGCGGATCGTACGGTGGATGAGCGCCTGGTTTTTTTGCGCTTTTGCCTGGGAGATGGACGGCAGAAGCATGACGGAAACGGAATTGGTCAGTACGGACGGAAAGAGGATCATCGGCATAGCCATCCCGGTCAGGATGCCGAAGATGCTGAGAGCGTCCTCGTTGGAATACCCGTAAGCTTTTAGGCAAATCGGGATCAGGATTGCTTCCGTACTGTTAATAAAGTTAATCAGGACGCGGTTTGCGGTCAGAGGCACGGAAAAAATAAAAATACGGCGCAGGCACGCGGACAGCCGTTCCGTGCATTTTTTTAACGGGACGACGGTCAGAGAGAAGAGTACGCCTGCGAGTTCTCCGCATACGATGCCCCAGACAGCCATAGCAGCGGAAACGGCGCGTCCCTGGCTCTGGCAGATGCGGTAGATCAGGTAAACGCACAGCACGCGGCAGACCTGCTCCAAGAGCTGTGAAACAGACGGGACAAACGTCTTTTGCAGCCCATAGTAATAGCCGTTGATGCAGGAATGGACGGCGGCAAGCGGCAGGGAGAGCGAGACAATGCGCAAGAGCTCCCCACAGCGCAGTTCATCCAGGACGGCGTCAGCGACGAAATCTGCGCCAGCATAGACGGCAAGCGTGCAGAACAAAGACAAGCCTACGGATAAAACCAGCCCGGCATACAGGCAAGCCTGCGGACAGCGCCCGGCGCCTACGGCTTCCGCGGTATATTTAGATATCGCGGTCTGTACTCCTGCGCCGCAGAAAGCGACGCCGAGTGCAAAGACAGGGAAGATTAACTGGTAAATTCCCATTCCCTGTGCACCAATTGTATGGGAGAGGAATATTCTATAGAAGAAGCCTATAATCCGGCTTGCCAGCCCTGTGGCAGTAAGCAGCGCTGTACCAAGCAGTACAGGGTGGCTGGCGTATTTTTTGATATTGGATAAGTTCGGCATAAGCGGAGTCCTTAGAGGTGTTTTGTCTTATTTCTATATATATGTGTAGGGTACAGGATTATGCGCTGCGAATTGCAAGTCAGTTTTCATACTGGAAGGATGCTGCCAGGATTTTGGATGACAGGAGGAGATGTTATGATTTATTTGGATCATGCGGCGACTACGCCGATGGCGGAGCAGGTAGCCGCAAGTATGCAGCCTTATTATGCGAAAGACTATGCGAATGCATCTACGATCTATGAATTTGGGGAGCGCAGCAGGCACGCGGTGGAACATGCCAGGCGTGTGATTGCCTATTCCCTTCATGCACATGCAGACGAGATTTATTTTACGGCAGGAGGCAGCGAATCTGATAACTGGGCGCTGAAAGGCACGGCAGAAGCGTATAAGGAGCGGGGCAGGCATATTATTACGACGCAGATCGAGCATCATGCGGTGCTCCATACGTGCCGCTATCTGGAGGAGCAGGGCTACGAGGTTACCTATCTGCCCGTAGACGAGCACGGGTTTGTAAACCCGCAGCAGCTAGAGCAGGCGATCCGTCCTGATACGATACTGATATCGGTGATGTTTGCAAATAATGAAATCGGCACAATTGAGCCAATCGCCAAGATCGGCAGGATTGCCAGGCGGCATCAGGTGTTGTTTCACACCGATGCGGTGCAGGCATACGCGCAGGTGCCGATCAACGTAGATTTTTATCAGATCGACCTGCTGAGCGCGAGCGGGCATAAATTTTACGGGCCAAAAGGAACGGGATTTTTATATATCCGCGACGGGGTCAGGACGGCGTCCTTTATTCATGGGGGCGGACAGGAGCACGGCAGGCGTGCCGGGACAGAAAACGTGCCGGGTATCGTAGGAATCGGCACGGCAGCGCAGGTCGCGATGCAGACGATGACGGAACGCATGTACCGTGAGATGAGAATGCGTGACTGGATGATCCGTGAGATCCAAAACCGAATACCAGGTGCCTGGTTAAACGGCGACCGGAGCACAAGGCTTGCGAACAATGTCAATTTCAGCTTTGAAAAAATCGAGGGCGAGACGCTGCTTCTGCTGCTGGATGCCAAAGATATCTGCGCTTCGGCAGCTTCGGCATGTTCGACCGGCTCTGCGGAACCGTCCCATGTGCTGACGGCAATTGGCAGAGACAGAGAGCTTGCGTCCGGTACGCTTCGCATGACTTTGGGAGAAGCTACGACGTGGGAAGAGGTGCAAAAAGCGGTGGACGCGGTGGAGGAAAATGTAAATCTGCTGAGGGACGTGGGGCGGATGCAGTAAAATGTGGGCAGCGGCAAGAGAAATCTATTGTAAACAGGTGTGGTTTTTTGTATAATGGTTTCATAAAAGCAAACTGGGAAACGTTGCGGCATATTTTTACATGAAAAGGGGCTTACAAGTATCCTTGCAGACAGGAGGGTTTATGGACCATTTTTTAATGAAACCGAAAATAGATTTCGCCTTTAAAGAAATCATGGAAGATGAAAAGGCACGCACCGGCTTTCTGGCTGCTGTCCTGCATCTGGACCCAGGCGACATCAAAGAAACGCGCATTTTAAATTCCAGCCTGCGCAAAGCCCATGAAAACGACAAGCTTGGCATCCTGGACGTCAGGATTCTCATGAACGACGACACGCACATTGATACCGAGATCCAGCTTTCCAAGCTTAAAATCTGGGGCGACCGCGCGCTGTTTTATATTTCCAAGATGTATACAGGGCAGATCGAAAAAGGGCAGGGCTATGGCGCGTTAAAAAAATGCGTCAGCATCAGCATCCTGGATTTTGTACTGTTTGAAAATGAGCCGGAGTTTTATTCCCGCTTTCATATCCTAGAGGATACCCGGCATTTCATATATACGGACAAAATGGAATTTCATGTGATAGAGCTGCCAAAGCTGCCAGAAGGCTTGCGGGAAGATTCCGGCAGCCTGGAATTATGGGCGAAATTTATTAATGCTGAAAAAAAGGAGGAGTTTGACTTGATTGCCAAAAAAGACCCATACATCCAGAGCGCGTATGAGCAATTGCAGTCCATCAGCCAGGACAAACAAAAGCGGCTTGAGTATGAGGCACGCCAAAAAGCCATCCTGGACCATAACCAGTCGATGCTTGAAGCGGAACAGCGCGGCAGAGAAGAAGGCAGGGAACTTGAAGCTGTTTCGATAGCGTTAAAGCTGATTTCGCTTGGGATGGACGATGCTACGGTTATAAACGCTACAAACATACCGCAGGATAAGGTGAAAGCTTTGCGTTTAAGACTGGAGCGGCAGGAGTCGTCTATGCAATCTGCGGTAAAGGTGTAAGGACAGGAAGATAGATAGGAAACCAGATATGTACCACGTTGCTATATGCGAAGATGAACCGCTGGCGGCGCAGCAGAACGAGTCTGCTGCCTGCCGTATATTAGAAGCAAAAAAACTGCGTCGGGATACGGATTATACCGTATCCTGCTTTACCTCTCACGTCCGGCTGATGGAACAGATACAAAAGCAGCCGGATGCGTTTCATCTGCTTTTGTTGGATATTGAGCTGGAAGGCGAAAACGGCATTGCGTTCGCCGCGCGCCTGCGGGAAATGGGAGCGACATGTTCCATTATTTATATCACGGCTTACCGTGATTATGTGTTCGACTGCTTTGATACCCGCCCGCTCCATTACCTGCTCAAGCCGATAGACGAGGAAAAGCTGGCGCGTGCGATTGCATGGGACCTGAAAGAAAATTACCATCCAGAACAGATCAGCCTTCCGGTGGACGGCTGCTGGCGGACGGTGGCGGCGCATGATATTCTCTATGCGGAGGCTACGAGCCACAAGTCAGCCGTCCATCTGCGGGGAGAGACGCTGTATATCAGCCAGAATTTTTCCAGCCTGCTTTCCCGGCTGAATGGGGCGCGGTTCTGCCGCTGCCATTTCAGCATCGTCGTGAACCTGGAACATGTCTACCGGATGAACGGCAGCACGCTGGCGCTGGATGACGGCACGGAGCTTCCGGTCAGCCGTTCCAGGCTGAAAGAAACAAAAAAGCAGTATATCGCTTTTATCAGGTAAAGCTATTTCGGCATCTGCAGCGCTGTGGCGGCTAAAAACTTGCCGTCGGGAAATTCTAACAGCAGCTCGCTCTGATACTTATGCGCCACGGACTGGGCGGCAGGCAGCCCGTAGCCGTGCGAAGCCCGGTCAGGCTTTGTCGTGCGGCATACGCCGCTTTTGCCGTCGTAGTCTACCGGGGCGAAGCGGGCGTTTTCGACGCCGATATATAAATGCGCTCCCCGGATGTGAAGGTCGACATGCAGCCATTTGCCGGCTCCGTCCGGGGCAAGGGCGTTTGCGTCCAGGGCGTTTTGCAGCAGGTTCATCAGGACGGTACAAAGGTCTGTATCCGAAAAAGGAAGCTCCTGCGGCACATCCGCCTGGCAGGATACTTTAACGCCTTGTTTTTTTGCACGGGCAAGCATGGAGATCAGCACCGCGTTGATCGCCGGGTGCGCGGCGTATACGATGGCTGGGATGGCGTCCGCGTCGGCAAGCAGGCTGCTTACATACTGCTCCAGCCGGTTCCATTCCCCTGCGCGGGAGAGGTTTTGCAGAACCGTATAGTGGTTTACCGTTTCATGCCGCATCCTGCGCAGGGAGTCGGCGCTTTCCATCACGGCGGCAAGCTGTTCCTGCGCCATGCTTTTCTGTGCGGACAGCATTTGCAGCTTTGTTTCCTGCGCTACCATCTGCTGAAGCTGCTGTAGCACGCTTATCAGAAAGCACAGCAATAGAAGAAGCACGTTCCACCAATACAGCGTGGTGTCCGGCTGATGATCTCTGAGAATCTGCACGAGATATTGCAGATAGGCAAACAACCAGCCGCTGCGCAGCCAGGACAGCAGGCACGCTGCTCCGATTCCGGCAAAAGATAACGCCAGGGCAGGCACAAACAGGCAAAACACGGGATTTTTGTCCCGGTATTCCAGGATGGCGCAGACAATCAGCATAGCCGCGGTCACATAATATACCTCGCCAATCCGATAAGCATACGCGGAAAAAGCAGGGACGACCGTTTGAAACCCTCCAATCATAAAATAAATCAGGGCAGGCAGCACAGCGAAAGGCAGAAACAGCCTCCGCTGTTTTTTCATGCCAAGAAGCAGGTACAAGGACGGAAAGGCAAACAATATGGCGCGGGACAGCGAAAGGATCAAGCCGTATAGCTGTGGGGAAATCGTATATTCAGCCCGGCAGACGGCATAGAAATAAAGCGTCTGTCCCAGAGAGGCAAGGCTTAGGAGCAGGACAGGAAACGGGCGGTTTCCTTCAGCAAGGCTGTAAAAAAACAGCCCGAGCGTAAACAGCGTCATCATGCCAAAGGCTGCGGCAGGAAGCGCGGCGCCTGCCGTATTCGCACGGGTAATCGCCTGGATCGTGCCCAGGTCGGTAAGGTATAAAAAGGGAACCGGTTCCCCGGCTTTCTTTGACGACTTCACGGTCACCACCCTGCCTGCGCAGTCCTTTGGAAGCATATAAAATGCGTTGCCAAGCGTCGTACCGTCCCATGCCTGCGAGCCGCCGAGCCGCTCTCCATCCAAAAACACCTCCGCCGCATTCGTGGCATTCACCTCCAGCATCGGCCTCCACCGGCTTTCCCACTCCGGCAGCCTAACAGTCAGCGTCAGCGCGCCGCTGTAATGATAAGCTTCGTCCAGCGCCATTGCGCTGCCGTTGATATCCGCCTGTAAAAACAGATAGTCCCGGCGCTGTTTAGCCGCTGACGCCAAAAGCGCAGCAAGCGCCAGCACGCAGAGCGCAAATGCCGCGCCTGCCGTCCATCGGGATAATGTCTTTTTCCGTCTCCAAAACCGCATGGGTTACCTCCTGCAAGTACGTTCTCTTCTATATAGAGTAAAGGGGAAAGCGGCGGGTGTCAAGGGCGGGATGATGCAAAGCAGGAAAAAAAACTGCAAAGCGGGAACGCCGCCTTATTTTCAGGCGGAAGATCTGGTATAGTGGGGGCAGGAAGCCGTGCCGGGAATAGATCCGGTAGTTCCGTAAAACTTTGAAAACGGAGGTTGAAGGATGAAACAAATGTTTGCATTAAAAAAAGGAAGGCGGAAGCGGAAAACGCTGCACAGAGCGATAGCCGCCTGCCTGTCAGCAGTGCTTGCACTGGGGACGGCGACGGCTGGCGGGTCTTTTGCATACGCCGCGGATAACACCGCCGAAGAGCAGCGGGGGGGGGTACTGAAAACTGGTGACAATGTGGCAGGAGGCGTAGCAGAGGTAAAGACAAACAAGGATACACAAGTGTGTCCGTCGATCGAGGAAGCCTGGGAAGAAGCAAAAAAAGCTGACGGTACAGAAGCGGCTGAGATTACACTGCTCGCCGATACATCTGTCAAGTGGACGACGCTTAAGGTAGAAGATGGCGACAATATTATATTGAACGGAGATGTACACAAACTCATATCAGGCGCTTCTCCTGTGATTGAAGTTACGGGTGGCAGGCTTACTATTACAAGTGGTGAGTTTATTGCAGTAGACAGCTCCAGTCATTGCCTGGAGATTACAGGCGGTAATGTTACGCTTACCGGAGGTACCTATACAAGTGCACCGGCACCATGGGGTATCAGTGCCATAAAATCAGAACATACACTGCGGCCATTGCTAGGTGATGGCTGTGTCTACTTCGCGGACGGCGCTGTGGTTGAGGATACAGGGGCAGAGGAGATAGTTGGCACGGTCACGGTAAAGCCAGGGACCATCTGCGTACACGAATGGGCAGATGATGGGAGTTGCCGAAAGTGCCGGAAACAGGCTGAAGCAAGTGTGGCTGCCGGTGGGAACACGAATTATTATGCAAGCCTTGGTATGGCGTGCGACGCTGCGTGCAGCGCCGCAGACGCTGCAATTGTCAATATACTAAAGGATGCGAAGATTTCCCGCAGCCGTTTGGAATTACAACCAGGGGACAATGGCATCACGATCAATGGCGGCGGGCATATGGTTTCCGGTAGGATATTTGATCTGTGGGCAGGCAGTGTAAAGATCATAAATATGAATGTGTCAGGGACGCTGAATGTTGATGGTAATAGTATACTTTCACTTACAGGATGCACTATAGATGCCCGGGCTACCGCATTTCCCATGGAAGCTGTGAGTGTCGAGATAAGTGAGGTAAAGATTGCAGACTGTACCATGATCGGAGTTGATTATGGTTTGAGGATTGGCAGTGGCAGTGTGGAGATCGAGAGCGGCAGTATCCAGGCGACAGGATGGGACGCTGAAATGGGAGAGGACGCCCTGCCAAGTGTTGGCATGGGAATCATGGGAGGCAGTGTAGTCCTCAGCGGCGGTACATTTTCCGGGAAAACGGCGGCGATATCTATTGGATCGCCTGACGTTGGCGCAGACAATCACCTTACCCTGGGCAGCCTGCTCAAAGCAGAGCACGCTTATTATGACCAAAACGGAGCGCCTGTGATAAACAAATTGCAGGAAACGGAGCTGGCTGGCACCGTGACGGTTAAGCCGTGTATCAGACATTCCGTAGAATACAGCCATACACCGGGTACGGCGGTTCATATCAGTCAGGGGAACTGCCTTGCCTGCGGAAAAGAAGGGAGCACACAGGAAGTATGCAGCTACGGTGCGGATGGAATATGTGCCGCCTGCGGCTCCACGCTGTCTGTCGTCCTGACAGGATCAGACGGGCTTGTTTATAACGGCGCGCCGCATACTCCAGGCGCTGCTGTCGTGCTGGACGGCATCGAACTGGCGCCGGAGGATTATGACATTGCCTATACGGACAACACCCACGCTGGGACGGCGAAGGCGGCAGTAACAATCGGAAAACCGCCCTATGCGTTTATAAAGGAGCTGCCCTATACGATTGCCCAGAAGCCGGTAACGCCGTTCATAAACACAGCGGGCGGCAATACGGTAAAAACCTACGACGGCACGGCGGACGCCCCTGTAGGCATCTCGCTCAGCCTGGACGGGGTGGCAGACGGCGACGAGGTAACGGCTGAGGCAAGCTTTGCCTATGACAGCGCCGACGCGGGGGATGCAAAGACAATTACCGCCACGGTAACCGGGCTATCGGGCAGTGCGGCGGGAAACTACACGCTTGCTTCCAACACCGCCACGGCTGCGGGGAAAATCGAAAAGGCAGGACAGCCCGCGCCAGCCGCGCCGTCCGCGTCAGATGGAGGCATCCGCGATACGTCAATTACCCTGGCGGCTTTGGAAAACGCAGAGTACTGTATGGAAGGCGGGGACTGGCAGGACAGCCCGGCGTTTGGCGGGCTTAAGCCAAACTGTGAATATACGTTTTATGCCCGGATGAAAGGGGACGGCAACCACCACCCGTCCGAGAGCAGCCAGGGGACAGTGATTCGCACGAAAAGCACGTCCGGCTCGGGCGGCGGCACAGGCAGCAGTTCCGGTTGGGGTTCTGGCAGCACAGGCGGCAGTTCCGGTTGGGGTTTCGGCGGCACAGGCGGCAATTCGGGCGGCAGCGCTGGCTCCGGCAAGCCTTTTCTAAAGGACAGCGCGGGCAGGCAGGGCTGGGACGCGATAAGCGCAGAAGCAGAAAAAGCAGCGGAAGCGCCGCAGGGCGGCACGGTCACGGTAGATATGAACGGCGCGTCCTCCGTCCCGGGCAGCTTCCTGGACGCCATCCGGGGCAAAGATGTTACAGCCCGGCTTGACATGGGCGGCGGGATCGTATGGAGCGTGGACGGAAAAAGCGTCACCGCGGAAAACCCAGGCAGCACGGACCTTTCTGTCAAAGAATACGAAGGAGGGGTACCGAAGGGGCTGTCGCAGGAAACGGCGGCAGGGCGCCCGCACCTTAAGCTGCGCCTCGCCCACAACGGGGCGTTTGGCTTTGCGGCGGAGCTTTCCTTTTACCTGAAAAGCAGCGGCGAAGCAGGCGGGGATCAAATTTCGGTTTCCGAAAGCGGCGCCGCGGGAAGCACGGGCAAATATGCCGGCATGTATGCGAATCTATTTTATTACAATGCTGCGCTTAGCCGGATGGAATTTATCTGCGCGGCAAAGGTCGGGCAAGACGGAAAGGTTAGCCTGCCGTTTACCCATGCGTCGGACTATCTGGTCGTCCTGTCCGAGTCTCCGATAGGCGGCACGGCTGCTGCGGGACAGCCGCAGCAACCGGAAGGCGCTGGGGATGGAAACCAGCAGGGCGGCACGGGACAGCCGCAGACAGGTGCCGGGGACGTGCAGGAGCCGGAAGGCGGGGCGCCTGCAAAGGTGCAGTCCGTAAAGCTTTCCAAAACGGTGTACACCTATAACGGTAGGGCGAAAAAGCCTGCGGTGGCTGCCGTGGATACAAACGGCAGGAAGATCCCAGCCAGCAATTACAAAGTAACTTACAAAAACAATAAAAAGCCTGGCAAAGCCACGGCGGAAATTACGTTCAGCGGAGGCTACACGGGGAAAGTAAAAAAGACGTTTACAATCCGCCCGGCGGGTACGCGCATTAAAAAAACCACTGCCCTTCCGGGAGGATTTACCGTAACCTGGGCGAAAAAAACAGCGCAGACAAGCGGTTACCAGGTGCAGTATTCGCTGGACGCGAATTTTAAAGGAAGCAGCACGCACAGCAGGTTTGCAAAAAAGGCTTCTGAGACAGCAAAGGCAGTGAAAAAGCTGGAAGCCGGGAAAACCTATTATGTGCGCATCCGCACTTACAAAACGGAAAAAGCAGGCGGAAAAAGCGGGCGCGTCTTTTCCGCATGGAGCAGTCCTGTACAGGCAAAGACCGCCCCGACGGGAGCAGCGAACTGATAAGACAGGGTTACAATATTTTATGAAGGAGATGGAAGGATGGAACAGGGGTTTGTATTTAAGAGAAAAAGAGGGAGGCGAAAGCGAAAAATGCTGCGCATTGTTGCAG
This sequence comes from uncultured Eubacterium sp., assembly GCA_947090545.1. Taxonomy (GTDB): domain Bacteria; phylum Bacillota; class Clostridia; order Lachnospirales; family Lachnospiraceae; genus Eubacterium_J. The sequence continues at coordinate 29,327 of CAMUPC010000012.1, forward strand.
CAGCTTGCCTGTCCGCAGCGCTTGCACTGGGGACGGCGGCAGGCATGTCCTTTGCATACGCCGCGGATAACACCGCCGAAGAGCAGCGGGGGGGGGTACTGAAAACTGGTGACAATGTGGCAGGAGGCGTAGCAGAGGTAAAGACAAACAAGGATACACAAGTGTGTCCGTCGATCGAAGCCGCCTGGGAAGCAGCAGTGGCGCCAGGCGTTACAGAAGCCACTATTACACTGCTCGCCGATACGTCTGTCAATAGGAGGTTGTCGGTGACAGAGGGAAATAACATTACATTGAACGGCGGCGAATTTACGCTCACATGGTCGGGCGACATGCCTTTTATGATTTGGGTTGGGGACGGCAGGCTTGCCATTACTGGCGGCACGTTTGCCGCAGAAGGCAGATTTGGATATGAAAAGAGGAGCCTGCTGCTGGTTACAGGCGGTGACGTTGCGCTTACAGGCGGTACGTTTGACATGCCGCAGGGCGGCATTGCCGTACAAATCGAAAAAGAAGGGGATACACTGCAGCAATTGTTAGGCGCCGGCTGTGCCTACTACGGTGTGGACGGCGCTGTCATTGAGGATACGGGAGCAATGGGGCTTACCGGAAAGGTCATGGTAAAACAGGGGAGCGCCTGCAGTCACAAATGGGCGGACGGAAGCTGTCAGGTGTGCCGGAAACAGGCGGAGGCAAGCGTGGCTGCAGGCGGGGACACGAGCTATTACGCAAGCCTTGGCATGGCGTGCGACGCTGCGGGTAAAGCCGAAGAAGCGGCGGTTGTCAGTCTGCTGAAGGATGCGGAGGTTTCCCGTTCCTATTTGGAGCTGCAGTCAGGGGACAATGGCGTCACAATCGATGGCAGCGGGCACAGGATTTCCTGTAGGGAGCTTCAAATGGTAGGCGGCAGTGTGGAAGCCAAAAATATAGAACTGTCAGGACGGCTGCTGGTCTTAAACGGAAAAAAGCTTTCGCTTACAGGATGTACCATAGATTCCACCAATATGGGAAAACTGAATAAAGCTGTGGAAATCCTGAATGGTTTGGTAAAGATTGCAGATTGCGACATTATCGGAACAGTGGAAGGCATGGGTATTTTTGGCGGCAGTGTGGAGATCGAAAGCGGCAGTATTCAGGCGACAGGAGGAGACGCCGAAGAGGAAGAGTATCTGGGACTTATTTATGGAATGTACGTCGCGAGAGGCAGTGTAGCCCTAAGCGGCGGCACATTTTCCGGGAAAACGGCGGCGATATTTATCGAATCGTACCAAAACAGTTCTACCCTGGGCAGCCTGCTGAAAGCAGGATACGCTTATTATAACCAGGACGGCACGCCTGTTACAGACAAACTGCAGGAAAAGGAGCTGGCTGGCGCCGTAACGGTCAGTCTGTGCATGGAACATGCATACAGCCACGAGAAAGGTACAACGTTCCACAAGATTGACAGGGACTGCCCTGCCTGCGGAAAAACAGGGGGCGCGCAGGAAGCCTGCAGCTACGGTGCGGACGGCACATGCGCCTGCGGCTCCACGCTGTCTGTCGTCCTGACAGGCGCAGACGGGCTTATTTATAACGGCGCGCCGCATACGCCAGGCGCTTCTGTCGTGCTGGACGGCATCGAACTGGCGCCGGAGGATTATGACATTGCCTATACGGACAACACCCACGCTGGGACGGCGAAGGCGGCAGTAACAATCGGAAAACCGCCCTATGCGTTTATAAAGGAGCTGCCCTATACGATTGCCCAGAAGCCGGTAACGCCGTTCATAAACACAGCGGGCGGCAATACGGTAAAAACCTACGACGGCACGGCGGACGCCCCTGTAGGCATCTCGCTCAGCCTGGACGGGGTGGCAGACGGCGACGAGGTAACGGCTGAGGCAAGCTTTGCCTATGACAGCGCCGACGCGGGGGATGCAAAGACAATTACCGCCACGGTAACCGGGCTATCGGGCAGTGCGGCGGGAAACTACACGCTTGCTTCCAACACCGCCACGGCTGCGGGGAAAATCGAAAAGGCAGGACAGCCCGCGCCAGCCGCGCCGTCCGCGTCAGATGGAGGCATCCGCGATACGTCAATTACCCTGGCGGCTTTGGAAAACGCAGAGTACTGTATGGAAGGCGGGGACTGGCAGGACAGCCCGGCGTTTGGCGGGCTTAAGCCAAACTGTGAATATACGTTTTATGCCCGGATGAAAGGGGACGGCAACCACCACCCGTCCGAGAGCAGCCAGGGGACAGTGATTCGCACGAAAAGCACGTCCGGCTCGGGCGGCGGCACAGGCAGCAGTTCCGGTTGGGGTTCTGGCAGCACAGGCGGCAGTTCCGGTTGGGGTTTCGGCGGCACAGGCGGCAATTCGGGCGGCAGCGCTGGCTCCGGCAAGCCTTTTCTAAAGGACAGCGCGGGCAGGCAGGGCTGGGACGCGATAAGCGCAGAAGCAGAAAAAGCAGCGGAAGCGCCGCAGGGCGGCACGGTCACGGTAGATATGAACGGCGCGTCCTCCGTCCCGGGCAGCTTCCTGGACGCCATCCGGGGCAAAGATGTTACAGCCCGGCTTGACATGGGCGGCGGGATCGTATGGAGCGTGGACGGAAAAAGCGTCACCGCGGAAAACCCAGGCAGCACGGACCTTTCTGTCAAAGAATACGAAGGAGGGGTACCGAAGGGGCTGTCGCAGGAAACGGCGGCAGGGCGCCCGCACCTTAAGCTGCGCCTCGCCCACAACGGGGCGTTTGGCTTTGCGGCGGAGCTTTCCTTTTACCTGAAAAGCAGCGGCGAAGCAGGCGGGGATCAAATTTCGGTTTCCGAAAGCGGCGCCGCGGGAAGCACGGGCAAATATGCCGGCATGTATGCGAATCTATTTTATTACAATGCTGCGCTTAGCCGGATGGAATTTATCTGCGCGGCAAAGGTCGGGCAAGACGGAAAGGTTAGCCTGCCGTTTACCCATGCGTCGGACTATCTGGTCGTCCTGTCCGAGTCTCCGATAGGCGGCACGGCTGCTGCGGGACAGCCGCAGCAACCGGAAGGCGCTGGGGATGGAAACCAGCAGGGCGGCACGGGACAGCCGCAGACAGGTGCCGGGGACGTGCAGGAGCCGGAAGGCGGGGCGCCTGCAAAGGTGCAGTCCGTAAAGCTTTCCAAAACGGTGTACACCTATAACGGTAGGGCGAAAAAGCCTGCGGTGGCTGCCGTGGATACAAACGGCAGGAAGATCCCAGCCAGCAATTACAAAGTAACTTACAAAAACAATAAAAAGCCTGGCAAAGCCACGGCGGAAATTACGTTCAGCGGAGGCTACACGGGGAAAGTAAAAAAGACGTTTACAATCCGCCCGGCGGGTACGCGCATTAAAAAAACCACTGCCCTTCCGGGAGGATTTACCGTAACCTGGGCGAAAAAAACAGCGCAGACAAGCGGTTACCAGGTGCAGTATTCGCTGGACGCGAATTTTAAAGGAAGCAGCACGCACAGCAGGTTTGCAAAAAAGGCTTCTGAGACAGCAAAGGCAGTGAAAAAGCTGGAAGCCGGGAAAACCTATTATGTGCGCATCCGCACTTACAAAACGGAAAAAGCAGGCGGAAAAAGCGGGCGCGTCTTTTCCGCATGGAGCAGCCCTGTCCGGGCAGAGACAGCCTAGGAAGCAACGGCAGCATTTGGAAAAACGGACGGGAAGTTTTGTATGACAGACAGCACAGGCGTCAGTTGCTGTACGCAGATGTTTTCACAGGAAAGGACAGAAACAAGGTATGAAAAGAAAGATGATGAAAAAGGTAGTTTCCTTATTGCTGTCTGTCACGATGGCGGCAGGGATGAACGGGATACAGGCTGGCGCGTCGAATCGTTCAGGAACGGATGGGATACAGGCTGATGCGTTAAATCGTTCAGGGACAGATGGCGTGCCGGCTGACGGATCAAGAATAGACGGCGGTTCGGAAGAATATGCGGCGGAAGATGTATTTACAGTGACGATAGACGGCGAAACGACGGCTTATCAGAACGCGGAGGACATTGCCGAGGTATGGCAGGAGGTACAGGGCAGGACGGCTGAGATTCATTTGCTGAAGGATATTGATATAAGTAATATTGAATTTAAGTCGGCTGACAATCATGATGATATGCTTTATACGATGTATATGGAATCCGGGAATATCACTTTTTCTATGGAAGAAGGTTTTAAGCTGTATAATAGCACACAAAATCAGGTTGTTATTATTAAGAGCGGCACATTTACGTTGAAAAGCGGAGAAATTTCTTCCATATATAATGCGAGCCTTACGAATCGGGGAATTGCCCTGACAGTGGCTGGCGGCAGCGTATTCATTAGACAAGGGGCGACCTTAAGCGGTAGTAACGGGATTGTCGTATATGGTAACGGTAATCCGACAGTAAGAATCAGCGGCGGCACTTTTCAAGGTAAAGAACATTCTATAAAGTGTGATGGAGGATTAAAGATCAAAGATATACTGGCAAATGGGTATGAGATAAAGGATGGTGATGGTGATTGGATAGATAATTTAGATAATTTAGAGAGTTTAACACAAAATGCCCTGAGTGATCCTCTGGAAGATTTTACAGTAATAGGGCGTCCAGTTAACTTTAAACCGCATCCATCCGATCATACGATTACATATGGCTCTGCTTCCCCAGTTTTGCGAGTTGATACTGAAATATCAGATCGAAATCAGTTCGATGGTACTAGCGAGATCAATTACCAGTGGTATCAGGCAGCGGAAAACAAGAATCCATTAAACGGAATCCAGATTACCGGTGCAGCAGGTAAGGAATACACGATTCCATACCCGCTGCGTGCCGGGACGCATCTGTATTATTGTCAGGCATCCGGCAGCGGTACAAACGGCAAACACTTTGCCGTTGACAGTGAACCTGGAATTATAAACGTATGGAAAAAACCAATTACCGCAACGATCCAGGGAACGCTCGACAAGGAATACGACGGAACGGCAAGTGTTCCATCGGGATTATCCATTCATCTGGAAGGGGTAATCGCTACGGATCAAGTGGAGGTGACGGCTTCTTCGCTGTCATATGACAGTGCGGAGGAAGGCAGGCGCAAAATCACAGTTTCCGGTATTACGATTCTCGGAGGAGGCGACGCAGAGAATTATATACTGTCGAATACGAGCGCCGAAGCCGAAGGAACGATTCTGCCGCCAGGTTCGTTAGCGATTCCGGTGACGGGCATTTCGCTGGATCAAAACGAGCTGACGCTTGCGCCGGGCGGTACGGCAAAGCTGACGGCAGCCGTTCAGCCGGAAAATGCCTCGAATCAGAGAGTAACGTGGACGTCCGATGATCCTGACGTCGCGTCTGTGGACGGCAGCGGTGTGGTTACAGCCGTCAGGACAGGCAAGGCGGTGATTACGGTTACGACAGAAGTCGGGCACTATTCTGATTCCTGTACCGTTACCGTAAAAAAAGAAAATAACAGCCAGGGCAGCGATTCGGGCAGCAATACAGGCGGCAGTTCCGGCAGCCAGAACGTCGGTTGGAGCAGCGGCTCAAACGGCCTGGGGGGGGTAGCACAGTAATTTTCCAAAAACAGCCCTATTTAAAAGGAAGCCCGGAGACAAAAGGATGGAGCGCTATCCGTGCCGCCGTCGAAAAAGCCGCGGCGGTGCAGGCAGGCGGCATTGCTGTCGTAGATATGAACAGCACGGTTTTGGTTCCCGGCAGTATGCTGACAGCGATCAGGGGAAAGAACTTTACGGTTCAGTTTGAAATGGGAGGCGGCATGGTATGGAGCGTCAACGGGAACGATATTGAGGCGCAGAAGCTGAATGATACAGATTTTTCCGTAAAAATAGCTTCCGGCAGCATTCCGCAGGAAGTGATAGACGCTGTGGCAGCGGGACGCCCGCATCTGGAGCTGGACTTTGCCCATAGCGGAGAATTTGGCTTTACAGCGGCGCTTTCCTATTGCATCGGCAAAGCTGCCGGCAGCGGTGTCTGGGCAAATGGGCAGCAATCTGGCGAAACGTACGCGAACCTGTTTGCCTATGACCCTCTTCTGCGCCGGCTGGACTTTGTCTGCGCAGGCAAAGTCGGGGACGACGGCACGGTGAGCCTGCCGCTTTCCCGCGCATCCGACGGTACGCTGATCCTGTCCGATGCCCCAATGGGCGGGAACGAAACGCCGCCACAGCTTCCGTCCGTGCCGCCGGAGGGCACAGTGCCGGAAAATCCCCAGGAACCGGGAGAAACGGAGCCTGCGCAGGTAAAATCCGTAAAGCTCTCCAAAACAGTGTATACTTATAACGGAAAGGCAAAGAAGCCGTCGGTGATCGCTGTAGATACGGACGGCAGGCGGATTTCCAGCCGCTATTACAAAGTAAGCTACAAAAACAATCAAAAGGTCGGCAAAGCAACGGCTGAAATTACGTTCAGCGGCGGCTACACGGGAAAAGTAAAAAAGACGTTTACAATCCGTCCGGCAGGAACCTCCATCAAAGGGATCAAGGCAGATCCCGCAGGGTTTACCGTAACATGGAAGAAAAAAACGGCACAGACGAACGGCTGTCAGGTGCAGTATTCGCTGGACGCCGATTTTAAAGGAAGCAGCACGCACAGCAGGTTTACTAAAAAAGCTTCCCAGACAAAGAAGTCCGTGAAAAGGCTGGAAGCCGGCAAAACCTATTATGTGCGCATCCGCACCTACAAGGCGGGAAAGACAGGCGGGAAAAGCGCATGGACGTTTTCTGGATGGAGCAGCCCCGTGCGGGTGAAGTGCTTAGGGACTCAGGGAGCGGTTGGTTATTGAATTGAAATAGAATAACCAGAGCGTGTAATGCAGGCAGCAGCCAAATGCTGGAGGGAAGTGTTTGGCGTGCTGCTTTGCTGTTTTGTCATAAAAAAGGGCGCCCTTGCTTGCTTTTTGTACGGGCGAGTAATACAATGGGAGAAAGGGCAGTGGAAGAAAAGCCAAGAGAGCGGGGTGTCTTTAGAAAATGGGAAGGACAATAGCGATTGGGGAACAGGATTTTGCCAGGATGGTGGAACAGCAGTATTTTTACGTGGATAAAACCGCGTTTATTAAAGAATGGTGGGAAAATGGGGATACCGTTACTTTGATTACCCGTCCAAGGAGATTCGGAAAGACGCTTGCGATGCATATGCTGTACGATTTTTTTTCGGTGGATTTTGCTGGGAGGGGCAGGCTGTTTCAGGGCATGGATATTTGGAAAGAAGAAATGTACAGGCAGCTACAGGGGACATATCCTGTTTTGTTTTTAAGCTTTGCTGGGATTAAGGGCAGGGATTACCAAACGGTACGAAAAAAGATCTGCCAGTTGCTTACGAATATGTATCTGGATCATGATTTCCTGCTGGACAGCGGTATTTTGCGGGAAGAAGAGGCAGCTTGTTTTAAAAAAATGCTGGGAGAAATGGACGATGCGGACGCGTCAGTATCGTTGGGGCAGTTATGCAGGTATTTATACAAATATTTTGGAAAAAAGGTTATTGTTTTGCTGGATGAGTACGATACGCCGATGCAGGAAGCATATGTCAACGGGTACTGGCGGGAACTGACCGAATTTTTAAGAGGAATCTTTCATGCGGCATTCAAAGCAAACCCATATCTGGAACGCGGCGTTATGACAGGGATTACGCGGATCAGCAAAGAATCTGTTTTCTCAGAGCTGAACAATCTTGCCGTTGTGACAACGACGTCCAGAAAATATGAGACAGCGTTTGGATTTACAGAGGAAGAAGTCGGCAAGGCGCTGGATGAATTTGGGCTGTCTAAGCAACGGGAGGAAGTGAAGCGCTGGTATGACGGTTTCCGCTTTGGAGACTGTGAAAGTATTTATAACCCATGGTCGATTACCCAATATCTGGACGAACAAGTATTTGCGGCTTATTGGGCAAATACAAGCTCCAATAAACTTGTTGGGACTCTGATTCGCAAGGGCAGCAAAGAGGTCAAGATGACGGTAGAGGATTTGCTGCATGGAAACTCTTTTTGTACAAAAGTGGATGAGCAGATCGTGTTTGATGAGCTGAATGAGAATCCCAATGCGATCTGGAGCCTGCTGCTTGCCAGCGGATACCTAAAAATTACAGGCTTTGAGGTGGAAGATCCATCCATGGGCAGGGAGGGGCTTTTATATCGGCTGGCGCTTACGAACCTGGAGATTGTGCTTATATTTCAAAAGCTGATCAAAGGGTGGTTTGAAGGATGCAGCTCCGCTTATCATGATTTTATCAAAGCGCTTTTGCTGCATGATATCCGGCGCATGAATGCTTATATGAATGAGGTAGCACTGACAACGATCAGCTTCTTTGATTCCGGCAGCGCGCCGTCCAAAAAAACCGAGCCGGAACGCTTTTATCATGGGTTTGTACTTGGGCTGATGGTTGACCTGCGCGGCAGGTATGCGATTACGTCTAACAGGGAAAGTGGTTTTGGCAGATATGATATGCTGCTGATGCCGCTGCACGATACAGATGACGGGATTTTATTTGAGTTTAAGGTGTTTGATGCCCAGGATGGGGAAGTAACGCTGGAAGATACTGCGGCTGCTGCGGTTCGGCAGGTGTTGGAAAAAGGGTATGCTGCTGATTTTTGCGGGGTGCGTACGATGGATCGGGTCAGGGTATATGGGTTTGCGTTTCGGGGGAAAGAGGTGTGTATTCGTGGAGGGTATTATGAGGAATGCTTGAGGGGAGGGGGTGATTCAGGTGTTGGGTTTTGTGCATATTAGGACGCTGGGAGAGGGGATTGGCACGTCCTGGCGGCGTCCGTTCCAGAAGGTTAAGAAGCACTAGGCATCCTGCGGGAACGCTGTGGCA